>JAZUPO010000128.1:0-16305 GCA_045605205.1 Victivallaceae bacterium | reverse complement strand
AAAAATTAAAAGCGTTACTGAAAAAGGTTTTCCGGCTTCGTTGAACTACGCCGTGACAAGGGGAAAAGGGAACTTCAGTTTTCGATTCTCGCAGCTAGTTACAGCTGCGAGTTATTCCGAAGCCGACGTTTCGGCCCGCCCCAACTCCTTACACCTCTTTTACTAAAAAAAGGGACTGCTGCCAAAGCCGGTCAAGGGCAAGCAGCAGTCCCGTGTAAGAGACGAAAGGGAGAGTTTCAGAACTTGAGAAGTTTCAGATACTTTTCAGGTTCAATAGCGTAGAGGAAAAGGTACAATCGGGGACCTTTTGTTTTGGAAATAAGCAGGGTATAAACGTTCTGGAAGAATTTTCCCTGACGTTTTTTCAGTTCCTTATCATCCAGTTCACCGTAAACTTCCCGGGGAATGGCGTACAGGTAAGCCATCAGTTCGTCAAGAGTATAGCCGCCCTTTTCGATGTAATCGTGCAGAATACGGACTTCCTGCTGTTCTTCAGCTTCGAGAGCGTTAAAGAATTCTGTATCAGGCTCGGTACGGAGCGTGTTCATATTCTGGGGAGCACAGACTTCCAGCCAGTATTTTGCCAGTTTCAGCCGGGGCAGGAAGTCCTCTTTTGAATAGGGCGTGCCGATTTTCTGGAATACGGTTTCCAGCACGTCGGGGTTGAAGTCCACCACTGATCCCAGAGAGACCAACTGGGCCATAGGAACAGTTTTGATGGGTTTTGCCGGATCGACCACCAGTTCCATAATGTTGTTGATGTACTCATCGTCCGTGCCTTTTGTATAGGCATCGTACATCTTGTCAAATTCAAAGTATTGTCTCAGGATCTCATCATCAAAGCAGAAATCAAAGGACTTTGTGGGATCGCTCTTGGAATAGAGCCAGAGAATGACTTCAGGCTGATAGAGCTTGAGCAGCGTATCAGGAGTCAGATTCAAGCCTGTGGAGCCTGACATCTTGCCGGTGGCACCCTTGATACCGATGAATTCATACCCCTGGAACACAGGGGCTTCAAAACCGAAAATCTTTTTGGCGATGACACGGCTGGTCTGATAACTGCCGCTGGGGGAGGCGTGATCTTTGCCGCCGGGTTCAAAGTCAACTTGCTCATAGAGCCAACGCATAGGCCAGTCGATCTTCCAGGCCAGCTTGCAGTTGAAGTCCCTGGTGAAGTCAAAAGTTCCGGAATGACCGCATTTGCAGCTGTACTGTGCAGAGAGACAGTCATCGGCAATGGAAGTTACTGTGGTGGTATCTCTGCCGCAGACGGGGCAATAGATCCCCACGGGGCAATACTGTTCCCGTTCCTCGGGAGTGCTTTCCTGAGTGCGGAAAGAGTCAAGGATATCAAAGATCTCTTTGCGTTTCTGCAAAGCTTCAATGATGTATTTGGAATACTGCCCTGAACGATAGCAGCCGGTCTGGTAGCGGAATTCCACTTCAATACCGAATTTTCTCAAAGATTTTTCAAACTCGTTCTGAAAATGTCTGGCATAGTTCTCGCAGCAGCCGAAGGGGTCGGGGCAATCGGTGTAAGGTTTACCGATATGGGTTTCAAATCCCTCTGCGACCTTGGCTACATTCACGGGGACTTTACGCAGCCGGTCAAATTCGTCCCAGGAAAAGAGCAGTTTAGCTTTTTTTCCCAGTTTCCGCAGGGCTTTGCAGACAAAAAGACTTGTTGCGATATCGCGGAAGTTCCCGATGTGAATGGACCCGGAGGGGCTGATCCCTGCGGCACACACATATTCGCTCTTTTCCGGATTGCGTTCAATGAGGTTCCGGGCGATTTTTTCTGACCAGTGCATAACTTGCAGCTCCATATTGTTGAAATAAAAAAAATTACATTCATATAATATACACCCCGAAATGGAGTTTATCAAGTAGGTTTTCATATGTGAAATACTCAAAAAGGGCTTGCATTTTTTCTTTTTTACCCTTATATTAAGACTGTTCAATCAAAAATGCTATTGAGGTGAAGAAATGGCAACTGCTGTAAAACTCGGAATGATCGGTCTCGGTGCCCGGGCCGAAACCCTTTTGGCGACGCTTAAGGATATGCGTCACCTGGATATTGAAGTGACTGCTGTCTGCGATGTGCTTCCGGAGCGTATCCAGCGTATCCTTTCTCTTTTTGAAGCCCGCAATATTCCCAAACCCGAATGTTATTCCGACTATCGTGACCTGATCCGTTCCGATAATGTGGATGCCGTTCTGATCCCCACCTCGTGGAACTCCCATTTGCAGATCGCAGAAGAAGCGATGAAACAGGGCAAGTATGCCGGTATCGAAGTGGGGGGAGCCTCAAGCATTGATGAATTGTGGCATCTGGTACACGCTGCCGAATCCACCGGCGTTTCCTGTATGATGCTGGAAAACGCCTGTTACGGACGGAATGAATTGATGACGTTGAATCTGGTACGCAAGGGACTTTTCGGGGAACTGATCCATTGTTCCTGCGGGTACGAACACGATCTGAGCGAAATGGCCCGTATGGATAACCGGCGGGAGCGGGAAGCTCACAACTTCCGCCGCTGCGGTGATCTTTATCCCACCCACGGCATCGGCCCCATTGCCAAGATCCTGCGGATCAACCGGGGCAACCGTTTTGTTTCTCTGACCAGCACCGCCAGCAAAGGCCGCGGATTTGCCCTCGAAGCTGAACGCTGCGGCCGGGGAGCCGTCCACTACAATCAGGGAGACATTGTCACCACTGTTATCAAATGTGCCAACGGAGAAACCATTACGATGACCCACGGCGTTTCTCTGCCCCGTCCCTACTCCCGGGATTGCCGGGTGCAGGGAACTCTGGGAATCTGGCTCGAAGATACCAAAGGGATCTATATCGAAGGTATCAGCCCCAAATATGAAAAACTTGATGTGGCGGGCAATCCCTACACCGTTCACGAATGGACACCCATTTCTGAGCTGTACGAAAAGTACGATCATCCTCTCTGGAAAAAGTACCGCGACCACATTGTCGGCGGTCACGGCGGCGTAGATGCCCTGGTGCTTGAAGCCTTTTGTGATGCCGTCCGTACCCGGACGTCTCCCCCCATCGACGTTTACGACTGTGCGGCGTGGATGTGTCTTACCTGCCTGTCTGAACAGTCTATCGCCTGCGGCAGTATGCCGATCCCGATCCCCGACTTCACCAACGGAAAATGGATCTATGAAGGTGTGACCGCTGAAGGGAAATGGTCTTTGGACGAAGTTTACGATATCCAGTGACCGTTTCCGTTTCCCCGAAACAGACTTCACCCCCTTTCCCCCTTGTCACGGCGTAGTTCAACGAAGCCGGAAAACCTTTTTCAGTAACGCCTTTAATTTTTGAGAAAAAGAGAAAAAATAAAAACGGTCTGAAAAAACTTTTTTCAGTACCGCTTTTAATTTTAGACAAAAAGACAAAAATTAAGGTCGGTCTGTAAAAACTTTCTGGGGAAAATAGTTTTCTTACCTACCCGCAATGGGAACAGAGCCTTACTGAAAAACGCTCATATCGGCTCCGATGTCTTTGCCGTCGCTGGCTCTGCCTTTGGCGGGGGAGTCAGGGGCGAGGGTGAAGTCGTACATTTGAGGATTTTTGAGTTTGGGGTCGGCAAAGATGCCGTTCTTTTCGACGTTGTATCGTTTACGTGCCTCTTCGATGGTGAGGCAGGCATCTTTACGCAGGACGAACTGCAAGGCGATGGTGCCGAGGACTCCGGCTTCTCCGTAGATATGCTGTTTGGGGCATCTTTTGGTATTCCAGTACAAGTTCCAGTCGCAGTAGACCTTGCTTTTGGGGTCTCCCACAGAGACGGCGGGGCTGATATGCCCGCCCACCACATCCTGGATCAAATTATTGGTTATGGTCAGTTCCGCTCCGGGGCCGCCGCCCAGGTGCATTGCATTGATTCCGGAGCCCCAGAAAGTGTTGTGATCGACTTTGACATACCCTTTGGACTCGGTGATCCAGAGGCACTGGAAAGCCCGGTCAAAGACGCAATTGGAAATTTCCACATCTTTGAGTTCGCTTCCGAAAAAGTGGTTATTGCCGGTTTTTCCCAGCCCAATGGAAAGGAAACGGCAGTTTTTGAATTTGATTCTTTCGGCACGCTGGAATGTGACGGCAGTGACCACAGAGGAATAACGCAAACCGACGAAATCCAGATTTTCAACGGTGAGGCCTTTGATATCTTCGCCGCGGATGATGTGGTCGAACAAAAATTCGCCGCTGACTTTCACAGTGCCTGCTTTAGCGGCTTTAATGGTGATATCGTCCTGCCAGACGGTGAGAGATTCGCCGTATGTTCCGGGAGCGATCAGCACCGTATCGCCGGGGCGGGCGTTGGCGAGGGCGGCAGCAATGGTCTTGAAGGGTTTATTTTTGCCAGTTTCAAGGATCCGTGGCGTATTGGGGCGTGTATTTTTGACCGGGGTGAACTCAAAAATCTTTTTCCAGGGTTTTGTTTCATTGTGCCGGTAGAGGTACAAATAGACTTTGCAGGGGACGCCGGGAGTCAGGTTTTTCAAACCTAAGGAGTTGTCAGTGGTCAGGAATCTGCCGAAAGGTCTTTTGCCGTTGCCGGTTTTTTTGCCATTCTGGCTGGCATAGGCTTCAGCTCTGACATACTCTTCAGGGGTTGTCCAGGAAATAGCCGCTCTTGTACCGCAGTCGAACGTGGTGACTTTGAAATTTTCCACCTTGAGGGGGCCGGGGACATATTTGACGGGCCGTCCGCCGATCCAGGTACCGGCGGTACCTTCCACCAGATTTTCGACAGGAAAGAAGGTTTTACCGTTGCGTTTTACACCTGCGACGAAACTGGGGAAGGTTTCTTTGACGCCCCAGGCTTTGAGCTGGGCGGCATCGGCAAAGCCGTTGTTTTCAGAAAGGATATCTTTGCAGGTGACGCGGCAGTTGTCAAAGAGGTTTTCTCTGAAAACGGCCCGGGCGTTTCCGGAAAATCTTGCATTGAAAAGCCGGTTGTTGGCAAAAACAGTCTTGCCTTTGACAGCGGTGAAATCTGCAGTTGTGAAAATATTTTCAGTGAAGTTCGCCGTGGTGTTTATGAACTCAAAACGGCAGTTTTTGAAGTCCATACTGTCAATGCGGACATTGGAGCAGTTTTCAAATTTGAAAGTTGCTTTCTGCCAGAGAGCCTTGCCGCAGGAACAGTCGGACAAAGTGATATTTTTCAGATTGCGGAAGGTATATGAGCCTGAAAATGTCCCCGGCATAAAGTAAACGGTGTCTCCGCTTTTGAGCAGAGCGGCAAGTTTTGCAGCATTGGCGGGTGTTTCGGGCAGCCGTCCTGCTCCTTTACCGTCAGGAGCAAGGAACCAGACGGGGGCCGTTCCCGGGAAAGCTCCCAAACCTTTGTAAGGAGAGTCAGGGAGCAGACGGAAGTCATACTTTTCAGCATTGACAAAACGGATCTTTTTCTGCCATTCTTTCTGGCCGTGAAGGTTGCTTTTGAGGTCGGGTTTGTACTTCTTGCCCGTATTGGAAACGGTGAAAGAAAGTTTCCAGGGGAAAACCGTGTTGTTGCTGACTGTGGCGGTGCTGCCGGGAACGGCGTAAAAGGTGACGCCACCGGCACTGTCGCCGCCTAAAACGTTGTTGCAGACATTGGTATGCTTGCGGATACCGCCTTTGCAACGCATAACGCCGCCCCGGCGGGTGTGGTCAAGTGAAAGGACCGTATTGCCGATGAAATCCACATATTCAGAATAGGGACCGCCGTAGCGGGAAAGGTTATAAAGGTTGCCTTCGGCTGTGGTGAAATTGTCAAAGAAGGGAATACTTCCCCCGTTGTCAAGGGTGAAATTGTTGATGATCTTGACATTTTTCTGGTAACTGCCAACCTGGATGCCTCCTCCTGAGTTCCGGAGAGCACGGCAGTTTTCCATAACAAAACCGTCGATCACCCAGGCAACGCGGAATCCTGCTGTGGTTCCCACGGCAGTGGAATTGCGGATGGAGCCGGAACCGTAATAGGAGTCCTTGTAACGGCCCCTGATATAAAAACCTCCCCGGCCGTGGAAGGCAAAATGAAGTCCGTCAATGTGGAGATTTTGACCGATCAGATTCATTCCGTCGTGGAAAAAGGTGGGATTTTTGTGCGTGTGGGGAGCAGGTCTTCTTCTGCTGTCAGCACAGTAGGGGATCACCGTAAAACCGGCCTGTTCCGGGTCGTTGTACCGTGAAGTGATCAGGGGATTGACGGTCAAAGTTCCGTCCCGGGGATCCTGATGATAGGCTCCGGGCTGATTTTTGACCAGTTCCACGGAACTCATCTTGAGGTAGCGGTCCAGAGTGTTCCGCTGCCAGAGATCCCGGACAGCGTAGGGACAGGGGGCGGTAAACAGTCCGTCAGCTCTTTTTTTCCATCCTCTGATACGCCAGCCGAAAGTGATGACGGGGGTTTCATCGGGCATAGCCTTGATAGTAATTGGTTTGGGATTCTTTTCCCGCCATTCCCTGGAAATCTGTTCACGGTAAAGGCCGCCTTTGAGCAAAACGGTGTCTCCTGATACAGCCTTTTTCAAGGCGACCTGCAGGGATTTCAAAGGTTTTGCAGGATCAGTTCCGGGATTGTTATTGTTTCCCAGAGGGGAAACATAGTAGGTCGCTGCCTGAGTGCTGAGTATTGCTCCGGCAATCAGAAAGAACAGTGATTTTTTCATAAAAATCAATTTCTCCTCTTGTGACTTGGCAAAGTTTTCAAATTTCTTCCATAAGGTCTGCGGAACGGGCCCCCATAAGCAGAGAATTTTCACGGAGGACCTTGTGGAAAAGGGAGGTGTACTTTTTCCCTTCCGGCAGAGAGAACTCTTCTGTCGTTTCTCCCCAGTTGAAAACGGCAAGATAACGCTTTGTGCCTGTATCAAGTTCGACGTAATGGGGATATTTGCAGTTGTCAGCGGGGAACGGATCGAGGATCTTAGCCCGTCCGGGGGCAGGCGGGAAGAGCATTCTGGCATCGGCCAGCAGTTCCGGACGGCGGATCAGTTCCGCCATAGGATCGGTCAGGAGCAGCCCCCCCGGGGCGATCATTGCTGAAGCCAGCTGCACCCGCCGTTCATTGGCGGTGAAAAGCTGTTCGCAGAATCCGGGCTTTCTTTCGCCAACGTGGGCAAAAGGCGACGGATAATCCCGCAGGATGATGTTTTCACGGTGATTGCACCACCAGATATTGTGCAAAAAGCTCATAATCAACTCTTTGCCATAGACCCGGGGAGCATAGGGCATATTGGTGTCATTGTCCCAGAACCACATCATATGATTGTCGGTCTGGACCCGGTGGAGATCCACACATCCCAAAGCGGCGGTCATATCGCCTTCCCCTTCGATCAGAACATCTCCGGCAGCTTCGGCAATGGTTTTCAAGGTGGTGCGGAGCATCTGCTGAAAGGTCGTTTTCTTATCCTGAAGCACGCCCCGGCGGTAGGTGGTGATGTTGGGACCGTCCAGTTTGATCCATTGGACGTGCCATTCGTTGACCAGCATTTTCACCTTTTCCCTGAGCCAGTCAAGAGCTCCGGGAACGGTATAGTCCATAAGGCAGCTGTGGCCCACGTTGGATTCCCCCAGCTCCACGACTTTGCCCTCTTTGTCTTTGAGGAGCCATTCCGGGTGTTCCTGAACGACTTTGGTCTTGACATTCTGGATATAGGGGGCAAACCACAATCCGAAACGGAATCCCGCATCACGGACATACTTTGAAATGGCAGGGATCCCCATAGAAAATTCCGGTTTGGGCTGGCTCCATTCAGACAGATACATACAAAATCCGCCGTCGATCTGGACAAATTCCAGAGGCCACCCCTGATCTTTAAGGACTTTGAGAGCGTCGCAGCTGGAAATAATATCTTCCTGAGTTTTTTCGTTGCGGTAGAACTGCCAGTCGTTCCAGCCGGTGGGGATGTGGTCAGGGATACGGGATCCCATATTTCCGGCACAGATTTTCGCCCATTCTTCAAGGAGCTTGTTGTAATCTGTTCCTCTCAGGACGACGATCTCATCGGTGCCGACAGATTCGCCGGGATCGAGGGTATAGTCATCATAGTTGGCCATAGCGGCCACTTCAAACCCTTTGCCGTCTGCTGCGAACCGCAGAATGAAACTGCCGTCGCAGTATTCATAGGCACGGTATCCCAAAAGCACCATTTCCTCATCATTGTCACACTTCAGCATCAGAAGTGAAATGGATTCGATTTCTTCATCTCCGGCATTGAGTTTGCCGAAAAAAACGTGTTCACCGGGCATATTGAAGCCGAAACGCAAAAAGCGTACACTTGAAACATCCGGGATCTGCCAGAGGGCACGTTCGATTTTACCGATACGCAAAGAGGAGCCGGTGTCATTGGTAATGGATGACAAAGCTCCTTTGATTTCATTGAATTTCATAGTTTGTCAAGAGCTTTCTGTAAATACATAAAGAGAAGGTGTGCCGCCCCGTTGTCTTTGATTATTTGCCGGGGAAGCGCAAGTGATCGTAGTAAAAATTGTCCGTATCGTGTGCATCCGTTGAGTTGTAGGGGATACCTTCACTCTTGCCCTGTTTGTTGTTGCGGGAAGCAGGCCGGACGTGCAGATCCACAAAGAGCAGATTGGTTCTTTTGTTATGGCGGAAACTGAAGTCGTCACGCCAGGTCAGTCCTGCACCGTAACCGCCGCACGCGTTGACATCGGTGCAAACACGGCCGGTATCGCTCCAGCCGATTTCACCCAGCAGCAGCCGTCCGGCAGCGTTACGGACATTGGTGACCGGTTCTTTCACATCAGGCTTGCTGTCATTGACGGTCATATAAGAGTTGAAGCCGTAACTGAAATTGGTGTTGCCTTCATATTTCCCCGTGGCGGCATCGACATAACCGTTGATCTTGGGGGAACCGTTGACATAGCGTCCGCTGACCGGACAGAGCGTCACCACGGGGGTGTTGTTCCGGATGCTGTAAGCAGAGGGCAGAAAATTGTACATATTGCCTTTTTTGCTGTTGCGGGAACTGTGATTGTAAATGTAGTTGGAACAATAATTTCCGGAAGGAAGCCAGTTGTTAGAGTTTTCGGAATAGGCAATGGCAGAAAATCCCATCTGCCGCAAATTATTCTGGCAGGTCGTGTTTTTGGCCCTGTCCCGGGCCTGCTGCAAGGCAGGAAGCAGCATCGCCGCCAGAATGGCAATAATGGCGATAACAACCAATAGTTCAATCAGCGTGAGAGAAAAACGTTTCATATTTTACCCCGATTTTATGATTTCCCTAGTAGTATAGCACACAGTTTTTTAATTGTCAAACAAAAAACTGTGCATTTTCAGATAAAATTCCGCTTTTTTTCCGGCAAAGGAAATTGGGGCTCCTTAAAACATATTTTTTTGCTTTCCTGATGTTGTATTTACAATGAAAAAAATGTATATTAAGAAAACGCTGAAAATTTCAAATTCAAGACACTGGCAATGAGCAACAATAAAAAATACCGGATGGATATGTGTCACGGATCGCTTTTTAAGCAGATCTTCGTTTTTTCCCTGCCTCTTATGGGAACCAATCTTATGTCGCTGATGTTCCACGCATCAGATTTGATCGTTCTGGGACAATTCGCCTCAAAAGAGGTTCGGACTGCCGCTACGGCAGCAGTAGGAGCAACTTCGGCACTTTATATATTGTTCATCATCTTCTTTTCCGGATTCAGTGCCGGTGTCAATGCCATCGCCGCCCGCTATGTGGGGGCAAAGGATGACCGGAAAGTTGCTTTGACCGTTCATTCTTCTGTTGCTCTCGGACTTTACGGCGGTATCGTTTTTATGATATTGGGAATCCTGCTTGCAAGAACGGCTCTCCGCTGGATGGGAACTCCTGACGATGTGATCGACAAAGCGACCATTTATCTGCAGATCTACAGCATCGGATTGCCCTTTGCCGTCTTGTATATGATCGGAGCCGCTCTCTTGCGTGCTATCGGCGATACCAAACGCCCCCTGTGGTATATCACGGTGGCGGGGATCGTCAATGTGCTGCTCAATTTGTTTTTTGTCACCGTCTGCAAGATGGATGCCGCAGGTGTGGCTATCGCGACAAAAATATCAACTGTACTGTCCGCTGTGCTTGTGCTGCGTGCCCTGTGTCTTTCTGACGGGGCTATGCGTCTGAATTTCCGCAAGCTCCATTTTCACTGGGAAACCTTGAAAGAAATATTGTGGATCGGCGTTCCTGCCGGGTTTCAGGGGGCTTTGTACACCGTTTCAAACATCTTTATCCAGTCTTCAGTCAACTCCCTTGGCAGTGCCGCTATGGCGGGCAACGCCGCTGTACAGAATCTGGAAGGTCTGGTCAATGTGCCAAGTAACGGCTATTACCAGACTGCAATGAGCTTTGCAGGCCAGAATCTGGGCGGTAAGAAATACAAACGTGTCATTCGCAGTGCTTTCGTCTGCCTGCTTTATGCGGTGATCTCTCTGATGTTCAGCGGAGGGATTGTTCTGCTTTTCGGCCGGCAGCTGGTGGGGTTGTACAATCCTGACCCCACAGTTGTTTCCTGGGGAATGGAACGTCTTGTAATTATGATGACCACCTATTTTCTCTGCGGTATTTCCGATACCATAGCGGGAGTCCTGCGGGGGTTGGGGTATTCGATCGTGCCTACATTCACCACCATTATGGGGGCGTGTGTCTTCCGTATCATCTGGGTCGTTGCTGTTTTTCCGCAATACAAAACTTTGAGCAGTTTGATGATCTCGTACCCGATTTCCTGGACTATGATCGCCGCTTGCAACGGTCTGCTGCTTTTCTTTGTCTTCCGCAAGATGCTCCGGAAGGGACCGGATGACAGGCTCCTGACTTTTCGGCGTTGAAAAATCCCTTTACAGATGCTTGAGCACTTCCAGAGCCACATAGCGGTTGCCGGCTTCTGAGATGTGGACACCGTCGCCGGGGTTGAAAAGGTGAGACGTGTTTTTCATCTTTTTCATAGGTGTGTAAACATCAACCAGGTGGCAATTGAACTCCCCGGCAAGTTTTTGAAGCATCTGAATGTATTTTTCAAGAAGCTCCGGACGGCCGAATTCAATACGCCCCAGCCCTTTTTTCAGCCGTTTTTCCATATTGGCAAGGCAGGCACTGCGCAAAGAACACACCGGCGTGAGCAAATATATTTTCATCCGGGGATTTTTACTGCGGAGCAGTGTCAGAACCTGACGGAACGCTTTTTCTCCCTCGTCAAAAGGAACCTGGATCTTTCCCTCACGCAAAACAGTGTCGTTATGTCCGAGAAAGATCAATGCCACATCAGGAACAGGCTTGAAAATTCCTTCGTAACCTTTGGGGCGGTAGGTCTTGACTCCCGTAAGCCGGTCACGGACACGGGTGATCATATCACCTTTGACACCGGCATTTTTAACGGTGACATTCTTGTGTTTAAGGTAAAGAGCGATCTTGTCAGCATAGTTTCTGCCTCTGAGAAAATCACTCAGACTGTCCCCGAGAATGAGGATATGGCTTTGGGCGGGGATCCTGGTCTGCAAGGCCTGCTTTTGCAGGGCGTCAAGCTCCTTTTGAGGAGCGATCTCTGCCAGCGAAAGCGTGTTGCTGCCTCCGGAAGAAGCGACCAGAGTCCAGGTGCCCTGAGCTTTGGCAGGGAAGTCAAAAGACACATCGCCTTTGGCATCTGCTTTGGCGGCGATACGGGTGTACTTCAATGCGGGATCCAGAATGTACAAAAAGGCTTCTGTCAAAGGTTTGGCGTTGGAGTAGCGGACTTTGAAAGATTTTCCTTCGGGAGCGAGGATATAATTTTTTTCTGCTTTTATTCCGGGAACTTCAGGAGCGTTGAAAATACGGAAATCATCAAAGAAAAGTTCTTTCCCTGACTCAAGTTCCATTGCCGGAGCGATCCTGCCTGTGACTGTCTTGCCGGGATCATACACAAAGGAGATCCGCTGCCATTTATCAGGAGAAAGTTTCACTCTTTCCCCCCGGAGCAAGGCGGTCTTTGAAGTTCCGGGAGCGTAGGGCAGTACCACCATACGGGCAACGCCGGTTCCTCTGACTTGCACATCCAGTTTCATCCGTCTGCCGATGAGAAGTCCGTCGGCAAAGCGGGAACAGTAAACTGATGCAGGTTTTCCGGGGACAACCGCAGTCACCCGGGCACTCTGTTTGCCCGCTGCGGCAAAAAGGGAACTTGTTTCCACTTTGCCATTGATAAGGGGCCGCCAGTTGGTGGATTTTCCCTCAAAATGACCATCCTTGAAAAGCTGGGGACCATTTTCAGGTACCGGAGCTTTGACTTCGGGCAAATTGGTGCTTTTTGCCCCATTGGCTTCAGCATCAAGACGGAAGAAGTGATTGACACCGGTCTGCAAGGTGATCTTGAAAGAACTTTTGCCGGAAGAGATCACTTTGTTGCTGAACACATCTGTGACTTTTGCTCTGAAAGGCAGATCTACTGTCACTGTACCGCTGTCGAGAACCGTGAGAGCCAGAAAACGGTTGTTCATCATCACGATCCCCTTGTCAGGAGCAAGAACACAATGGACTCCGGCCTTACGTGCCAATTTGTGGAACTGTGCCGCCGTCAGAGAGTTGGGGGCCGCCAGAAAGACAGAAACCCAGGAGCCGTTATCCTTGATCCCCGCAGCAGGCGTGTTGTCATCGAGATAACGGGAAATGATTTCAGCTTCCGGATCGGTGATGACAAAGCGGGGCACTCTGCCGATGTTGGATTTGTCGCTTTGTTCGTGGTAGGCCCGGTAAAAGTTTCCGGGAGCCTGCCGGGGCAGAACGGCGGGAGAGGACATTATGAAAGAGTGTTTCAGTTTGAAATTTGTCAATGCGGCCGTTCCCTGAGGATCAAGTTTGCGTCTTTCAGGATTTATAAAACCGGCAGCGTAATTGAAAATCAGTACCTTACCATTCGTTTTGAGCTTCGTGTTGATAAAATTCCGTTCCCCGGCGGTCAATTCAAAGAGATTGGCAAAGAAATAGACTTTGTATTTATCCCCGTCAGGAGCAGTAAAAAGTTCCTTTGTAAAGCGGATGTCAATGGGGAATCCCGCCTGACGGAGAGCAAAAAACTGATACATCATCGGAAAACTTGCCGCCCACTGCCGCTGATTCAGTATCGCATCCTGTGAGATGACCGCCACCGCTTCAGCCGGACGGCGGGCACCGGAATGATTGTGGAACTCTTTAAAAAGTTCCACTCCTTTGCGGATCTCACCCAGCATCTCAGGATGAGCGTGAGCCCCGGGGAACATATCAAGATACCACCAGCCCCCTGTGCCTGAAGCGATCTGTTCGGCAGTCAGTTTACGCACCACCTGACGGAATTCATCCATATTGGCAGGGATACCGACTTTGAGGTGTTTCAACTCCTCTGCGTAAATCGAACGCAGAAATGAACGGATGTCCACCTCGCTGATCCAGAGCTTGTTTTTACGGGCAAAGGAGTCCATAGGCGCCAGATTGCAAAAGGGCATCCCACCCCGGCGGTGCTGATAGACAGGCTGGGTCACAATAATGTCGATCACCTTGCTTTTAAGGAAAGAACTGGGATCTTTGACAAAGAATTTTTCCATTTGCCACGCCACACCGAGAACCGGTTTTGCAAGTTCCTTTTTAATGGCGGAAAGCATAATCTCTTTGACACGCCAGATCCGTTCCTGACGGAATCTTTCGTAGTCAGTCTCAGCGGCTTCTTTTTGAGGATCAAAGAAAAGCGGTGAAAATCCCTTTTTGTACCGTCCCCAGTGTTCAGAGGGTACTTTGACGTTTTGCAAAGTGATCTGCCGGTTTCCCCAGGCCTTTTGCAGAGCTGCATCATTTTTATAGACACGCTTCAGGTATTTACGCCACGCGGCAATGCCTGAGGGACTGTAATCCCGGTAGCGGATCTCAAACTGTCCGTCGTGTCCGCCAGCCACAAAACAGCCAACAACGATCTTGTGGAGATTATGTTTTTTGAGCTCTTTGATAAAGGCGGTCATCACTTTGGCGGCATCGGTAAAGGGTTTGTCCGCATAAGGAGAGGGCCAGGGGAAAAATCCGGGGGCCTGAGGTTTGTCGGCAAAGCCCCGCAAATGGAGAGAATTTCCCCAACCTTTCCGTCCCTTTTCGTCCAGCCAGAGGGTGTCAGGGTTGTATTTGAAGTAATCAGAGGGCCAGGTGATATTGAGTCCGAGGACAATATACCCTTTCGGCTCCTGACGGACGAATCTTTTAAGACGTGAGATCAGAGGAGCAAAGTTGTATTTGTCACTTCCGGCACTGGGCCAGACGGGGGCAGAAGAAATTTCGGTAACGCTGCCTTTGGTATGGGGGCCTGCCGTATCGTTCAAATGGAGCGTAAAGTTAAAGACCTTGATGTCGTTGTCATAAAAAAGTTTATAGTCTCCGAGTTCAGGAAAGACCGCCGAAAAATAGATGACAGGCGGCATAAGTTTGCCGTCGATTTCCAAAGCAGAAGCTCCTGAGGGGAAACGACCGATTTTTCCTGAGGCGTTGCTCCTTGAAGCAAGGACTTTTTTCGCTTCGGCAGGAGTGATGCGGCAGATCTCAGGAATGGAATAAGCTCTCTTTGAAAACCAGTTGGCCCCCGGTAAAGCCAGATCGTCCACATTGACCGTGGCGGGATCGCCGAAAAGACGGATCACGGGGCGTAATTTCCGCCGGAATTTTTTCCGTTCAACAAAACCGATACGCTGTTCCCATTTCCCGGGAGCGTTGTTGACCGCAAAAGACTGGCTTTGACGGGCGGAACGGCCCATTGAAGTAGGTTGATAAAGATGTTTGCCGTTGGCTTCTTCAAAGCCGAAAATCAACATCGAACTTCCGGGGATCACCTTTGCCTGATAGAATCCCCGCCAGAAACAGTGCACATCAGGGTCGATATCAACAAGATCACGGTAACGCAGTTCCAGAAAACCTGAACTGTTGCTTTTGACGATTTTTAAAGAACCTTTACCGGTACGGGCATTATTCATATCGTGAGCGATGCTTCCCTGAGCTCCTTCAACTTTGCGTAAATCCCACATAGAGATTCCTTTTTCAAAAGAGGGATCAATGATCCGGGACGGGGGAGTTTCTGTGTAAACGCCCCCTGACCAGCGCATTTTCTTACGCAAAGCCGGAGTCAGACGGGGGGAGTCCAGCAGGGCCATACTGACGGAAGTTGCAAGTTTATCATCTTTGGTGTCAAGAAGTTTCGAAAAGACCTTTTCATCTTCACACACGGTGACCAGTGCCGCCAGAGCATAGCCGTGCAAGGCATCCAGACGGCGGTTCTTGTCAGGAACGCTTTTCCGCACGATCTTCAAAAGTTCCGGCACGGCCTCAGGGAAAGGCACTCCGGCAAAGACAAAAGTACGCAAAGCTGCAAAACGCACATCGTAATGGGGACTTTGCAAAAGTTTGACACACTCAGGCAGCAAAGGCGTCAGATCCTGTTGCTGTTCCTGACAGATAATGAGACGTTTGACCGTCTGTTCCGGGGTTTCAGCTCCCGGAAGAAGCATCGCTCCCAGAAGGAAACTTAAAAGTAATAAGGTCTTCATTGCAGATCATCTCCCTGTCTTTAATACCATCCGCACCAGCCCCGCAAAGTACGCACGGAGCCAAGTTCGATGTAGGGATTATAAGGATTGACTTTTTTCGATTCCACGTGTCCGTCGGCAAAGAGGATATTCAGTTTTGCCCCGTGCCGTTCACCGTCGGGATTGCCCATACGTTTGGTGGTGGACTCTGAAAAAGCATACCCGAAACGGTGACAGCCGAAGTGTCCGCCGTTGAAAGCATAGGTCTGACGGGCATCCATAATCACATAAAGCCCGGAAGGATATTTGATATCGTTGGTATGAAGTGCCGTGTTGGCGTTGGAAGCCTTGGTGTCCACACCTCTGCGGTAGCGTCCGCCGCCGACGGTTTCATAGGCAATGCCGTAACCGGGGTAGGAGACATTGTGGGAGTTCGCCACATAGTTGGTCTGAGCATACTCTTTGGGGGGCTGAAGCGAGGGGCAGATAAAGACGTTGTGATTGAGATAGTTGGCATATTTGAAAAATCCCGTCCACTCAGAAGTGACCTCACCGGCATTGATGTTGAGATTCATATATTTCACCATATAGCCTTTGAAATCCTGATTGTAGGTCAGACAGGCGATCCCCAACTGCTTTTCATTGCTCTGACATTTGGCCATCCGTCCCCGTTCCCGGGCCTGCTGCAAAGCAGGAAGAAGCATCGCCGCCAATATGGCGATAATTGCAATAACGACCAGAAGTTCTATCAAGGTGAAAGGAGCCGGGGAAGGAAGGGAACCCTTTT
>JAZUPO010000127.1:0-3330 GCA_045605205.1 Victivallaceae bacterium | reverse complement strand
TTTGTCTGGACCTATCCCGGCAAACATATGCGTAAAGCCATTCCCGGCATCCCCGCTATGGCTCACAACCGTGTGGGTCACTGGTTCAAGGAACGCTCCGACAGGATCAACGGTGCCCTTTTTGAATGTGAATCCGACCAGTGGATCTTTGCTCACCTCAACTGCTATATGTTCCTGCGGGTTTCCTGGGACAGCTCCATTGATGTGAAGGCCGTCCTCAAGGAGTACTTTGACCGGATGTTCGGCAAAGGTTCTGCTGAAATGCAGAAAGTCTACGATGAACTGGAGCGGCTCTGGTGCGACAAAGTCGTGGGCGATACGATGGACTCCCCCATCGGTCCTCTGACCCGTATTCCTATCGACATCGAACTTTGGAACGAGATCTATTCCCCCAAAAAACTTGCTGAACTGGAAAAACTGGTTGCCACCGCTGTAAAAAAATGCGGCAATGACAAAGAAGCCGCCGCCCGCTGCCGCTTTATGGGGGAGAAACTTGTCGGTCCTCTTAAAGAGGCTGAACAGCTCTTCCGCCGCAATCAGGATTCAGTGCAGGATTGGAACTGCCACCTCAACGAAAAAATCCATTTGCGTCCCTATCATATCGACTGGAATGAAGTCAGCACCGTGGTGACTGCCAAAGAAAACAAAGATTCTTTCGTCTTCCGTTATGAGTGTGAAGAACCCCTTATGAACAAGATCAAGGCCGACTATGTCCCCAACAGCAGTCTGGATCTTTTCCGTGACTCTGTGGTGGAGCTTTTCCTCAATCCTTCCGGTGACCGGAAAAACTATCTGCACTTCATCACCAACAGCAAGGGTCATCTTTATTCCCAGCGCAACCAGTTTGATCTCAACTTCCCCAAACGCTCAGGTGCAGTTCCCGGTGTCAAAAGCGTTACCGGCAAAACCGCCAACGGCTGGTATGCTGAATTCATCGTCCCCAAGAAGGTGCTGGGCAATTACGACAAAAAAGGGTTCCCTGTGAACTTTGCCCGGAACCGTGCCTTGAATGGAGTGGTCGTCGGAAAAGATTACAAGGAAAACTATTACCACTGGGGCCCCACTCCCGGACGTTCTTTTCATCAGGTGGAACGCTACGGCACTTTGAAACTTGCCAAAGCCTCCGCCCCCATTGTCCGTGACGGTGATTTCACTGAAAACACCATCAAACGCAGCCACGTTCTCGGCCCCTGGATCATCTGGCGTTCCCAGAAAAAGACGCCTCAGAATCAGCCTGTGGAATTGGATAAAAAGATCTTCATCACCGGCGGCAGCAGTGTCCATATGAAAAGCACCGGCGGAAAGATCGGACTCTTTCAGGAAGCACAGAATCTGAAGCCGAACAAGAAATATATGTTCTCTTTCTTTGTCCGCACCAAAGATGTGCAGACAGGACTGGGTCTGGGAGTTGCTCCCAGAGTTGTCTGGAAAGACAACGGTATGCGTCCCTTCCCCCCTGTTTCCGGAACCCGTCCGTGGCACCGGGTGGCGGTGGAATTCAAAACCCCTGCCAAACTGCCGGCCAAGCCCTGGATCTATATCTGGTTCTGGGGCAAAGGTGAAGCGTGGGTCGATCACGTTTCAATCAATGAACTGCCTTGAAAAAGAACAGTTTTTTGAACTGATCTGATTCAAAAAACACAAAGTCGTTTCCCGCCATTTTTCCGGCGTTGGAAACGGCTTTTTTAACGGTACATTTTTATGTGCCGTTTTTTTTTGCCGGAAAATACAAGATTTATCGTATAAAGGGGTTGACATTTGTATTTAATGGTGTATTTTAAACAGCGTTGACTAAAAACAATACCAGATAAACAATACTGGAATTTTTCTTATGAATAGCGGCAACTATGTTTCAATGAATATCCCCGGCAAACGTTTTCTGCTGCTCATCGGCGGCAGTACGGAACAATTGGGAATCGTTGAACAATATCTTTCTTCTCTGCTCCGGCAAAATCTGGCCGATGCGGGACATTGACTGATCATTGCCTCTTGTACTTATAAAATTATTGGAGAAAAATTATGAAAAGAATCTTTGCAGCCTGTGCTTTGGCACTCCTCGCCTCCGGTTGTTCCTGTTGGTGCGGAAATGAGAACAAATCCGAACCGGAAACAATAACCGCAGTCAAAACAACTGAAAAAATCACTCTGGACGGCAAACTTGATGAAGCCGCCTGGAAAAACGCCCCGGAACACCTTACCCATTTTATAGATACCTCTGGCGGCTTGCCGGAACTGGAACGCAAAAGTATACTGGCCGATAAGTTTGAAGCAGCCGGAATTAAAGTTCTTTATGATGACAAATATCTCTACATCGGCGCAGTGATGCACGATGAAGATGTAGTTTCCCTGAACAAAAAAGGTCAGAATCAGACTTTCCTTTACCGTGAAGCCGACACGCTGGAAATCTTTATGTGGCCGGTTCAGGGACAGCATTATTGGGAACTCTACGCCACGCCCACCAACAACAAAACCTCGTTTTTCTTTCCTTCCGGTGGGATGACCTTTATGCCTTCACTTATGGCAGATGCCCCGATTATGCCCGGTTATGAAGTTGCTGCGACCATTCAAGGTACCCTTAATGATCACAGCGACCGCGACAAAGGATGGACGAC
Source organism: Victivallaceae bacterium (assembly GCA_045605205.1). GTDB lineage: Bacteria > Verrucomicrobiota > Lentisphaeria > Victivallales > Victivallaceae > UBA1784. Next base: position 718 of record JAZUPO010000127.1, on the reverse strand, counting down.
CGAAGTACGCATCCCGCTCAAGGAAATCAACGCTAAAGGTATCAAATTCGCTCCGGGGCAGGAGTGGAAAATATTGTTTTCGCGTTACAATTATTCGCACTTTTTTTACACCAGACAGAACTCGGCGTACCCCAAACTCCCGTTTTGCAACTTTCACTTGCGCAACTACTATGCGCCGGTGGTATTCAAATGATCAAAACTGCACTCCAGGTGCTTTACAGTCTCCCTTGGCAATGTGTAGTGTCACGAAGCCGGAAAACCTTTTTCAGTAACGCTTTTCCTGAGCTGATTCAAAAGCACAAAGCCGTTTTTTGCCGAAAAATAAAAAAATTATCGTATAAATGGGTTGACATTTTGTTTTTAAGGGGGTATTTTAAACATCGTTGAATAAAAACAATACCAGATAAACAATATTGGAATTTTTCTTATGAATAAAAGCAGTTTTACTTATAAAGAGATCCTCCGCCGCATCCACAACGGTATCTACCGCCCCGGTGAAAAACTGCCCGGTGAAATCGCCTTTGCCGAGGAGTTGGGGATTTCCCGGGTCACTTTGCGGATCGCTCTGAAACAGCTGGTCAGTGAGGGGATCGTTGAAAGTTACGGACGCAGCGGCAATTATGTTTCAATGAATATCCCCGGCAAACGTTTTCTGCTGCTCATCGGCGGCAGTACGGAACAATTGGGAATCGTTGAACAATATCTTTCTTCTCTGCTC
>JAZUPO010000126.1:0-3883 GCA_045605205.1 Victivallaceae bacterium | reverse complement strand
GTTTGTACGAAACAAAACTTCCTGCTGCCGAACACGACAGGATCGAAGAACTCCTCAACCGTTACGACGCGTGGCATCTGGAACACAAACTCGATGAAATTATGGCAAAACTTCATCTGCGGGATGAAGCTCATCCCATTGCCAATGCTTCCGGCGGCGAAAAACGCCGCATTGCTCTGGCAAGAGCCATTATTTCAGAACCTGACCTGCTGCTTCTGGACGAACCTACCAACCATTTGGATGTGGAAACGATCGAATGGATAGAAAATTTCCTTGCTGCGTGGCGGGGTACGGCCCTTTTTATCACCCACGACAGGCGTTTTCTGGATAAAATCGCCACCCGGGTGGTGGAGCTTGATCACGGAAAGATTTACAGTTACCCCGGCAACTATGCCGACTATCTGGCAGGCAGAGCCGAACGCCTTGAAGCAGCTGACGCTCAGGAAAACCGCCGTCAGAGCTTTTTACGCCGGGAAATCGAATGGGTCCGCCGTTCCCCCAAAGCCCGTATGAAACGCAATATGGGCCGCCTGAGACGGTACGAAGAGATCGCCGCCCAATCCGGCCCTGTCCGGGATGAAGAAATAGACCTGGTCATCCCCCGGGGAGCAAGAATGGGGAATATGATCCTTGAAATGAAAAATGTTTCTTTGAATTTCGGGCAACGGGAGATCATCAAGGATTTCAATTTTGAATTTTCCCCCGGCTGCCGTCTGGGAGTCGTCGGCCCCAACGGGGCGGGAAAAACCACCTTTTTACGCCTGATCACCGGTGCTTTATCCCCTGATTCCGGCACGATCCGGGTGGCTCCAACTGTTCAATTCAACTATGTTGACCAGTCCCGTGTACTGCTGAATGAAGAAAAAAGCGTCCTTGAAGAAATAAGCGAAGGACTTTCAACTGTCCAGTTGGGCTCTGAATCCATTTCCGTCTGGACCTACCTGCGGCGTTTTCTTTTTGATGAACGCCGCATCAATACCAAGATCAACCGCCTTTCAGGAGGAGAAAAGGCTCGCCTTGCGTTGGCAAAAATCCTGCTCAAAGGGGGAAACTTTCTGCTTCTTGACGAGCCTACCAACGACCTTGATCTCTCATCGCTGCGGCTTCTTGAAGAAGCGTTGCTGGATTTCAACGGCTGTCTCATAGCGGTCAGCCACGACCGTTATTTTCTCAACCGCATTTCAACTCATATCCTGGGCTTTGACGGTGAAGGGAAAGCCTTTTTCACTCCCGGAGATTACGATTATTATCTGGAAAAACGCCCGCAAAAGGTTCAGGAACAGCCCAAAGAAAAAGAGCGTTCAAAAATCCAGACGCCGCCCCCTGCTCCGCCTGTAAAAAAGAAACTTTCCTTTAAGGAACAGAAAGAGCTTGAAGGTATGGAAGAACGTATCGGTGCAGCAGAAGAAAAAATCGCTGAATACGAAAATATGTTTGCCTCACCGGACTTTTTTGCTCAGCACGGCAGCGACAGTGCCAAACTTCAGCAGGAGTTTGAAAACGCTCAAAAAGAGTTGGCCGCCCTCTATTCCCGCTGGGAAGAACTTGAGGCCAAAGCCGCTGAATGCAAAAAGTAATCAACTTATCTTTTTTCTGCGGCGACCACACACATCGGACGGCGGATCCTTCCCCGGTCTTTCATTTTCCAGTCATTATTCTTTTCTGCCCAGTCAGAAAAGGTATCACTGCGCATATTGACAAGAAAAATTTTTCCATTGATGTATTCAAGGTCATAGGGAAAATTTCCGGCAGCTGAAAAAATCTTTTCCAATTTCAGTTTGCCTTGAGGATCAAACTTCACGACAGCAATGGAGTTGTGTCCCCGGTTGGTGACACAGATCCGGCTGCCGGGAATGGTCTTTATGGCTCCGGCATAACTGGTTCCTTTCCAGGCTTCAGGCAGCAGTGAACAGCTGTCGATCATTTTTATTTTTCCCCGGTCGATAGAAAATGAAGTGACTGTATTGTTCAATTCATTGGCAGAAAAGAAAAATTTGCCGTCTTCAGAAAAACTCAAATGCCGGGGCCCTGCTCCGGGTGTCACAGCAACAGATTCGCCGGGGACAGCTCCTTTAGCAGCATCGTATTTGAATGTGTGGATACGGTCACTGCCAAGATCTGCAACCAAAACCAGTTTGCCGTCCGGAGTTTGAGCAGCAAAATGGGGATGGGACTTTTTCTGCCGCTTGTGGATACTGCGGCCATTAAAAAAATGACGCTTATGAAGTTTGATGACTTTGCCGTCACGACCAAGAGACAGAACATCAACAAAAGCTCCTGAATAAGCACTTCCGAAAAGGAATTTGCCGTCAGCAGACACAGAAATATGGCAATACCCTGTTTTTCCGGGAATCGTGAAACGGTTAAGCATTTTCAAATCCCCGTTTTTCAAGATTTGAGAGGCTTCCACACCGAAACTTCCTTTGGAAACCTTGCAGGCAGCATAAAGAAAATTCGCCTGCCGAGCCATATAAGAAACACCGGGAGTATTGCTCACCTTTGTACCATACCAGAACCGGGGTTCCAACATCAGGCTCATCCGGCTGATCCCGTCGCTGCCGCCCACATAGATCCGTTCTGACATACATCCGGCAGTCAATATGCACAAAACAGCCGCAAAACCAACAAAAATATTTCTCATTTTCACCTTATCTCCACGCAATACACAAGGGACGGCAATGTTCCAATTTGAGTCCGTCAGGAGTCAGGCGTCCTGTTTCAGTGTCAAAGTCAAAGAAGTAAATATTATTCGAAAACTCATTAGCGGCAGCCAATAATCTGCCTCCGGGCAAAAAGTTGATATCCCGGGGGCTGCTGGCTCCTGACAGAGTCGTTTGAATCTTTTTCATACCGCCTTTGCCGTCAACTTCAATGACCACCAGAGAATCAAAGCCCCGGTTGGAGGCAACGAGAAATCGACCGTCAGCACTCATTCGCAGAGCCGACGCCTTGGTGTCACATACACATTTTTCCGGCAAAAGAGAAATTTCTTCAAGGACACTGAAATGTCCTTTACTGTATTTCATACTCAAAACGGTATTTCCGAGTTCAGTCAGCAAATAGGCAATATTATCCCGGGAAAAGTGGATATGTCGGGGACCGCAGCCTGAAGGCATCGGACTTTCAACGAAATGAGTTTCATCTATGCCTGCTGCGGAATCAAAGGGATAACATATGATCTTGTCGATCCCCAGATCGGCCACAGCCAGAAATGCGTTATCAGGAGTAATGGAAACAAAGTGCGGATGAGCACTTTCCTGCCGGCCGGCAACAGGACCGGAACCTGTGTGAGCAATGACCTTGTTCCTTCCGGAGAGCCCTCCGTCAGCAGCGAGGGTAAATTCCGTAAAATCTCCTGAACTGTAGTTTGCGGTGTAAAGAAATTTTCCTCCGGGAGCAACGCAGTTGTGACAAGTACTTTTGCCCAGTGAAGAAATAAAGTTGAGATAAGTCAAACTGCCGTCAGGATTGACAGCACAGGCGGCCACACCTTCTTCACCATTCCGGCTGCCGGTGGCATAAAGAGAGCGGCCGTCAGGGGAAAAGCAGAGATATCCGGCCATTGCAAGGGGCAAAAAGAAGAGTTTTTTTAATGTGCCTTCAACAATTTCATAAGTATAGATTCCACCCTGAGGTGAATCCTTACTCCAGGCTGTAAGATAAAATTTTTCGTTCATAAATGTATTCTCTCTTAAAAAATACTCCGTCCTCTGAAAATTCAAGAGAACGGAGTTATTTCAATTTGCCCACGGCATATAAAAATTACCAGAACTTCCACCAGGGACGGGGCGGAGGAGGCATATGGCGGTGTTTAGGCGGAAGAGGCTTGACCACCTTGACTACCGGACGGGGAGCGGGCTTGACCACTCTCACTTCCTGACGG
>JAZUPO010000125.1:0-9784 GCA_045605205.1 Victivallaceae bacterium | reverse complement strand
GTGCCATGAAGCAAAGCCTGACGGCTTCATTCCGCCATTTTTTTGAACAAAAAAAATGGCGGAGAGAGCGGGATTTGAACCCGCGGTGAGGTTGCCCCCACAACGATTTTCGAGACCGTCGCCTTCGACCGCTCAGCCATCTCTCCGTAGTGAACACTGCCATAATATAACCTGTAAAGAGCTGTAAGGCAAGGGCAAAAATAAAAATTTCCCGCTTTTTATCAACCTTTGGTATCCACAGCCCCGCTCTTCCTTACAAGAAAAGCAAGAATGTCAGGTCTGAGACTTGAAAAAAGAAAAGTAATGGTTTATATTAAGTAAACAACAAACTAAACAATATAAATACTAAGGAGTTTTTTATGCCGGGAGCCATCAACTTTGCCGGTCTGCGTCAGGTTTTTCTTGATATGGACGGTACGATCTATGAGGGAGAGCATCTCTATGAGTGCACTCTGCCCTTTTTGAACTTTCTCAAAAGCCGCAATGTGAACTATGCCTTCATCACCAACAACTCCTCATTCAGCACCCCTGAATATGTGGAAAAACTGACCCGTATGCAAGTCCCCGCCGCAGCAGACAATTTTTATACCTCAACCGATTTTGCCATCGACTACCTGAAAACAAATCATCCCGAAATCAAACGTATCTACTGGTTCGGTATGCCCAAACCCGGCATTCACTTTCAGGAGGCCGGTTTTGAACTTGTTGACGAAAATACCATTCCCGATGCCGTGATCCTCGGATTCGACCGGGATGTGACCTACCCCAAACTCTGCCGCAGTTCCTACCTGATCCAGCAGGGGATCCCCGGCTTTGCCACCCATCCGGATCCCGTCTGCCCCAGTGACAAACCGACCTGTCTCATCGACTGCGGAGCCATCACCCACTGTATCGAATATGCCACCGGTAAAAAACTGACCGTCCTGGGCAAACCCAACGCTGAAATGCTCCGCCTTGCCGCCGCACGCCGCAATGTGACCATCGACCAGTGCCTTATGGTCGGCGACCGGCTCAAAACGGATATCGCCGTCGGCAGAAACTCCGGAGCTTTCACCGCCTGGATCTCCCCCGTTCCCTGCTCTGACGAAGTCCCCGAAACAGGCAAACCCCACGTCAATGTCAAAGATCTGGGCGTCCTGCAGCAGATGTGGGAGGACGCTGTCAAATGAATACCTACGACGTCGCTGTCATCGGTGCCGGAGCAACCGGTGCCTCTATTGCCTGGCAGCTTTCACACTACAACTTGAAAGTTGCTTTGCTCGACCGCTGCGCCGATGCTTCATTCGGCGTCAGCAAAGCCAACTCCGGAATCGTTCACGGCGGATTCCACCACTCTGCCGACTCCACGCTCAAGGCAAAACTCGAACTTGAAGGCAATCCGATGTTCGATGATCTGCAAAAAGAGCTGGACTTTGAATTCAACCGCTGCGGGATCCTCGTTGTGGCTTACAGCGACGAGGAACTCCCTCAGCTGCAGAAACTCTACGAAAGAGGCGTTGCCAACAAGGTTCCCGGTATCGAAATGTGTGACCGTACCCGGCTTCTTGAACTGGAACCCAAATTGACCGATGCCGCCGTGGCAGGATTTTTTGTCCCTCAGGGCGGTGTCATTGAACCTTATGGATATGTCTTTGCTCTGGTAGAATCCGCAGAACTCAACGGCGTTGAATTCTGGCGTAATTTCCAAGTCGCTTCTTCAGAAAAAGAGGGCCCTTACCGTACCCTCACCGCCGCAGACGGCAGAAAAATCCAGGCCCGTTTCACCGTGAATGCCGCCGGACTTTATGCCGATGAAGTTTCAAAGATCTGCGGTGGCGAAGAGTTCACCATCTGCCCCCGGAAAGGTGAAGAATATCTCCTCGACCGTACCTCTCCCGGCCGTCCCTCAAAAGTTGTTTTCCCTGTACCGACGCCCTGTTCAAAAGGTATGCTGGTGATCCCCACTGCCGGCGGTACAACGATGATCGGCCCCTCCGCAACGATGGTGGATGACAAACAGGAAAACTCCACGACCCAGGCGGAACGTGAAATCATCTTTGAACATTCAAAGAAAATGGTCAACGGCATTTCAGAAAGAGATCTGGTCGCCGCCTTTTCCGGTCTGCGCCCGGTGCTGACCGGCAATGAAGACTTTTTCATCGCCCGTTCAGAAAAAACTCCCGATCTGATCCAGGCGGCAGGTATCCAGTCCCCCGGACTTACCGCATCCCCCGCCATCGGTGTCTATGTCCGCAACATTCTGGCCGACTGCGGCCTCGAACTTGAAGAAAAATCAGCTCCCCGAAAGCTCCTTCCCCCGAAAAACCGGGCACGGGAACTTTCTCCTGAGGAACTGGACAGACTGCACGCAGATGAAAAACTTGCCACACGCATCATCTGCCGCTGCGAATTTATTTCAGAAGCTGAAATCGTCGCCGCTGTCCGGCGGGGCCACGTGACCCTCGACGGAGTCAAGTTCCGCACCCGGGCCGGAATGGGACGCTGCCAGGGCGGTTTCTGTGCTCCCAAGATTATGCAGATCATTTCACGGGAAAGCGGCATCCCTATGGAAGAACTCACCAAGCGGGGCCCGGGAAGCAATCTGCTGGTGGGCAAATTGGGCGATTTGGAGGTAAAGTAAAATGAAACAGATCAACTGTGATGTCGCCGTTATCGGTGCCGGCGGTGCCGGTCTTTCTGCCGCCGCCGCTGCCGCTGCAACCGGCAAAAAAGTCGCGGTCATCGACCGGGAAGAAAGTTGCGGAGGCGTTTTGTGCCAGTGCATCCACAACGGTTTCGGACTGCGTTATTTCAACGAAGAACTCACCGGCCCCGAATACGCATTGCGTATGGAACGCAATGCCCGGGAAGCCGGAGCTCAAGTTCTCCTCGGAGAAACTGTAAGTGCCGTCAAACGCCACTCTGACAACACCTTTGAAGCAACCCTCTTTTCAAGTGCAAACGGTGTCAGTCAACTTAACGCCAAAGCAGTGGTTTTTTCCACCGGATGCAGAGAACGTACCCGGGCCAACATCGCCGTTCCCGGTGAACGGTGTGCCGGTGTCTATACCGCAGGTTCCGCACAAAAACTGATGAATCTCACCGGTATGCTTCCCGGAAAACGGGCGGTCATCGTCGGTTCCGGCGATATCGGACTTATTATGGCACGCCGCTGCCGCTGGAGCGGGATCGACGTGGCCGCTGTGGTGGAGATCCTGCCTGAACCGTCCGGTCTGCCCCGGAACATCGCTCAATGTCTGCGGGATTTTGACATTCCTCTTTTGCTTTCTCACCGCTGTGCCCGGATCATCGGGTGCAACCGGGTGGAAGGAGTGGAAATTGAAAATCTCCTCACAAAAGAGATCATCTCTTTCCAGTGCGATACAGTTCTCTTTTCAGTGGGGCTTATCCCTGAAAATGAACTTCTCAAAACAATGGGAGTTGCTATGAATCCCGCCACCGGCGGCCCTTGCGTTGACGGAATGTGCCAGTGTGCTTTGCCCGGTGTCTTTGCCGCCGGAAATTCACTCCACGTGCACGACCTTGTGGACTTTGCCTCCATCGAAGCCCGCCGTGCCGGACTGGCAGCAGCCGAATATGCGGACAGCGGCAAACTGCCTGAGGCCGTGGCTGAAGTCAGCTGCAGCAAGACTCTGAAATATGCCATCCCGAACAAATGCACTCCGGGAAGCAGCTGTGAATTTTTCTTCCGTCCCACAGTCAGCTGTGCCAGAGCCAGACTCACCGCCCTGGCTGACGGAAAAGAAATTGCCAAAAAGATGTGTGTTTCAGTGCGCCCCGCAGAAATGCTGACAATGAAAGCAGAAATCCCCGCAGGAAGCACCAAAGTCGAATTTCAACTGGAGGAGTGCAAATGAAAAAGATCATCTGTATCACCTGTCCCACAGGATGTGAAATGGAAGTTGCTTGTGACGGCGGCAAGATCAGTGTGACCGGGAACCGTTGTCCCCGGGGAGCGGCTTATGCTGAATCTGAGCTCAAAGATCCCAGACGTACCGTTACAGCAGTGATCCGTACCCTTGACGGCAAACTTCAACCTGTCCGGACGGACAAGCCTCTCCCCCGTCCGCTGATCACCGGATTGCTCAACACGATCCTCAAGGGGACCTATCCTGAAGCTGCTCCCGGAGCAGTCATTATTTCTGACATCGGCGGCACCGGCATCAACCTCATTGCCGCCGGTCCTGCCAGATAAAAGCTCAATCCCGCATAAAAGAACAGCGGTAACATTTCAGGGAGCCGTCAGCTCCCGTACAACTCCGGACTCGGGCGATATTCCGCCTGAGTCCTTTTATTTCCAGCTGATCTCCCGGCAGCGGAGAAACTTCAGGGCCAAGCAGGACTTCTGAAAAATCTTCCGTACTTCCGTTTGCAAGAGTCCGCCTGTGTTCCATAAAAAAACCTGACACTTCTTCTCCCGAATCATAGGAAAAAGTTCCATTATGCAGGACTGAACGGCGGTAAAGGGTGATTTGACAATTGGATTTGAACATAAGACATTTCTCCTTTCTGTCAATAAAGAGAAATGTCAGGAAAGTTTTACATCACTATCAGCAGAACGATCAGTCCGATGATGATGACAATGGTAAAAACGATAACAATGTACCAGCTGGCTGTTTCACGGCGGCTTTTTTCATCCTTCAAATCAGCATCGTGATCCGGTTCCTCTATGTGAACCAGGTTTTGACCGGAACTGACATTCAGACGTTGCCTGATAGCAGCAAGATGTTCTCTCACATCCGCCCAGCTTTGGGGACGCTCCCCGGGATTTTTGGCAAGCATAGAGTCAATATAGCGGGCAAGTTCCGGATCCAAATCAGGATTGACACTCAAAAGGGACGGCGGCAATTTCTCAATATGGGCTCTCTGCAGCTCCTCAATAGAACCGGTAAAAGGAGGAACTCCGGCACTGAGTTCATAGAACATAACGCCGAAGCTGTAAATATCTCCCGTCACATCGTAACTTCCAGTTCCCATAGCAACTTCAGGCGACATATACAAAGGAGTGGCAACGATTTCCCCCGGACTGCTGTTACTGCCGACTCCGGCAAGTCCCAGGTCGGCAAGTTTCAGTTTACGGTCATAATTTTTTATCAGCAGATTTTCGGGTTTGATATCCCGATGGATGATCCGGTATGAATTCCAGGCATAATCCAGTGCATCGGCAAGCTGGATCGAAACATCAAGCAAAAACGTCAGTGATAAAAGTTCCGGAGCGTTGATCCTGATAGCTTCAATGGTACTGCCCTCTACATACTCCATTACAAAATAGCAAAGGCCGTTTGCAGTTCTGCCGGCCTTGAAAGCCTGAACCACATTGGGGTGTTCCAGTTTGGCCGCGGTCTTGCATTCGCGGAAAAATCCTTTCACAGCCTCTTCATCAGCAGAAAATTCTGCCTGCAGGATCTTAAATGCGAACAGCCTGTCCATCATAATATGGCGGGCAAGGTAGACCACACCGTAGGAACCGTTACCCAACACAGATTCCAGACAGTAACCGTCTATTTCCACTCCTATAAGAGACTCGGGAGTATTTTCGATGTAATCAAAGTTGTTCATATTGATAATATAATACAGCAACACTGTCTTGTCAATGAATATTGCGGACAAATCTGAGATTCTTTTGAACAACAGAAAAAATCAGTTTGGAAACAAGAACGACAAAAGAAAGAGATTTTTTGCAATAAAGGAGTTGACAAAACTGCCCAAAGGGATTAAATTATCTCAACATTTGAGGAATTGCCTCTTTTTTGTTTCAAATTCATTTTTGACACCTGTAATTTCAAGGAAAAAATTATGAAAATCAAGTATCTTGTGTTGTTTCTGCTTTGCGGAATGGTTCTTTCAGCAGCGGAGTATACCTGGGAAATAAAACAGACCCCCGCAGACGGACTTTTGAAAAAGGGCGAAAAATTTTCCTGTTCCGTGGTTGTAAAAAAACAAAACAAAGTTCTGATCGGAAAAAAGCTCAAGGTCAGCTATATCAACTCTCTCGGAACTCAGGTCAAATCTGAAAAAGTCCTTTCTGCCGATCCTTATGTACTCACAGGCACGGCAGAAAGATCCCCTGACTGGTTCCGACTGGAATTTTCTCTTCTGGATGATTCCGGCAGAGTGCTCCGGCAAACCGTCAACAAGAAAAAAGTCCTTGTCCGGAAAGGAGCCGGTTTTATGGTGGACAAAGAAAAATTCACCCAGACTCTCCCTGAACCTGCCGACTATGATGAATTCTGGAAAAAGGTCAAAGCTGAATTGAACAAAGTCCCCTTTGAAGTGACCGCTGTAACACTGCCCCCCAAGGTCCGCAACAATGTCAAAGTCACTCTTAAGGATATCAAAGTCAAATGTACCGGCGGCATTCCGGTTTCCGGCTATCTGGCCGTTCCCGAAAATGCCAAGCCCAAATCTCTGCCTGCGGTTGTTTCGTTCCACGGTGCGGGAGTCCATTCCGCCTCCGCCGCCGGAGTTGTCCGCTGGGCATCAATGGGGGCGGTGGCATTTGATATGAATGCCCACGGTATCCCCAACGGGAAAAACGCTGAATATTATCTGAATTTGCGTAAAACGGTCTACTACTGTCCGCAGCCGGACGGTTCCCCCCGTTATGCATTGCGTTATATCAAAGATCCTCAGAAATATTATTTCCGGGGAATGTACCAGCGGGTAATGAGAGCCCTGGAATTTGTCAAACGCCAGCCTCAGTGGAACGGTAAAGATCTGATCGTCATAGGCGGAAGTCAGGGCGGAGCTCAGGTTTTCGCTGCGGCGGGGCTTGATCCTCAGGTCTCTATGCTGGTGGCTGCGGTTCCTGCATTCAGTGGATTCGGCGGAGCTGTTTCAAAAGTTCCCCATATGGGCGGCTGGCCTTTGAATACTTCAAAAGATGCTGTTCTTTCCCGCGACCAGGCGGCCCTGAAATGCACAGCTTACTTTGACAATGCAAACTTTGCCAAACGCATCAGGATCCCTGCTTACGTTTCAGCCGGTTTGTGCGATGGGATCTGCCCTCCCGGCGGTATTTCAGTTGTTTTCGCCAATCTGAAAAGCAAGAAAAAGAGCTTGCAGATCTATCCCCAGGGAACACACGGCAGCTCCCCCTGCAGCAAAGGATATCAGGCTTTGCAAGATCTGCTTTCCGGAAAAAAATAATTCTTTTCCGGAACAATATCAGGGTCTCTTCCCGCCTGAGGCCGATAAAAGAGTTCAGGGAGTTCAGCCGGGGGGGGAGATCTTTTAAGAATGGATCTTGCAATATTTGGGTAATTTTCATCAAGCTATGGGAGAATGTTGTTTTTGAACACCTGTCCGGCAGTTTCCACCACTCTGAACCCTACGGAAAAATCATCATCAAATAAAATCCCCCCAAAAAGCGGCTGTCCCCGTCACACAGGCGGGGACAGTGTTTTTTAAATAAAAATCGCTTTCCCAAAGGTGTAATTACTTGATATAACGCTATTCTTGTGCTATATTAGAAAGATAACAACATCAGAGGTTTGAAAGAATGAAAGAACTGCGCAATATCGCAATTATCGCACACGTTGACCACGGTAAAACAACTTTGACCGACCAGATCATCCGTCAGTCAAAACTTTTCCGTGAAAATGAGGTGGTGGCAGACTGTTTCCTTGACAGCAACGACCTGGAACGGGAACGGGGTATCACCATCCTGGCAAAAAACATCAGCGTTGAATACAAAGGGATCAAGATCAATCTGCTTGACACCCCCGGACACAGTGACTTCGGCGGTCAGGTGGAACGGGTTTTGAAACTGGCCGATGGTGTGCTGCTGTTGGTAGACTCTGCCGAAGGCCCTATGCCTCAGACCCGCTTTGTCCTTGAAAAAGCTCTCGCCCTCAATCTGCGTCCGGTGGTGGTCATCAACAAACTTGACAAACCCGATGCCCGGCCTGATGAAGTCCACAGCAAAGTTTTTGATCTTTTCTGTGAACTCAATGCTTCTGACGAGCAGCTGGACTTTCCCACTCTCTACGCCAGCGGCAGAGACGGCTGGACCATCAACAACGTTGACGATGAACGCGTGGATATGACTCCTCTTCTGGATGCCATTATCAAATATGTCCCCGCCCCTGTTCACCGGGAAGGCCCTGTGCAGGTACAGATCGCAACTTTGGACTATTCCAATTTCGTGGGCCGGATCGGTATCGGACGTGTCTACCGGGGCGATCTGGATTTGAGCAAGCCTCTTTCTCTTATCAAACGCGACGGAACCACCATCCCCGCCCAGGTGAAGCAGCTTTTTGTGTTTGAAGGTCTGGGCCGCCGGGAGGTACGCAATGTGCAGTGCGGCGACCTCTGTGCCATTGTCGGTATGGCGGGAATCGATATTTCTGACACCATCTGCGATGCGGAACACCCCGAACAGATGCCTCAGATCGCCATTGATGAACCGACGATTTCAATGATGTTCCGCATCAACGACTCGCCCTTCTTCGGACGTGAAGGTAAATATGTCAGCAGCCGTCAGCTCCGTGAAAGACTTTTTAACGAAACGGAACGGGACGTGGCTTTGCGGGTGGAGGAAACTCCGGCCGGAGATGCCTTCAAAGTTTCCGGACGCGGTGTGCTGCATCTGGCGATCCTCATTGAAACAATGCGCCGTGAAGGATATGAACTCGCCGTGGCAAAGCCTCAGGTCATTTGCAAAGAGATCGACGGCGTCAAATGCGAACCCATTGAACGCCTCACCATTGATGTTCCCAACGATTTTGCAGGGAAAATTATTGAAATGGTGGGACTCCGCCGGGGCGAAATGATCGAAATGGAATCCCGCGGTCCCCGTCAGGTCATCGACTTTTTCATTCCCACCCGGGGCCTTATCGGTCTGCGGAGTAAGGCTTTGACAGCCTCTCAGGGGGAAGCTGTTGTGGCTCACGTTTTTGACCACTACGAACCTTTCCGCGGTTCCATTCCTTCCCGTCTCAACGGAACGATGGTCAGTATGGCTGGCGGAAAGGCCGTTGCCTTTGCCATTGACGGACTCCAGATGCGGGGTGAATTTTTCATCGACCCCGGTGTGGATTGTTACGAAGGTATGATCGTGGGCGAACACTGCAAAGAAGGCGACCTGGTGGTCAATGTGCAAAAGGCAAAACAGCTGACCAATATGCGTGCTGCCGGATCCGACCGCAGCTTAAAGATCGCTCCTCCCAGAAAACTTTCTCTGGAACAGGCCCTTGAATACATCGAAGACGACGAGCTTGTGGAGGTCACTCCCCAAAACATCCGTCTGCGTAAACTCTATCTTACTGAACTTGAACGCCGCCGCCGCCGCAACGCGGCAAGTGCCGCTGCTGAACAGTAAGTAAACTGACAGAAAAAAGCTCAGTTTCCCTTACCCAAAAAAAGGTTGAAAACTGAGCTTTTTTGTGCCTGCACGGACAGGTAAAAATGACTTTTTCTCCGGAAATTTTTACAAGCCGGTGGGGCAGTCGGCAAATTCAACTTCGACACCGAATTTGGAACTGACAAGTTCCATAACGGCTTTGACGCCCACAGTTTCAGTGGCATAGTGTCCGGCTGCAATAACGTTGATCCCCAATTCTCTTACCGTATGATAGAGCTGGTGTTTGAATTCTCCTGTCACCACCAATTCCGCCCCGGCGGCAGCCGCCTGAAAGAGGACGGCATCATTGCATCCGCCTGAGACGACAGCAATTTTTTTAGCCTTCACATCAGGATCACCGTAAAAATTGCATTCAGTATCATCCAGAGCTGCCTTAAGTTTTTTAACCAGCGTTTCCACACTGGCTCCCCGGGCGAGTTC
>JAZUPO010000124.1:0-6603 GCA_045605205.1 Victivallaceae bacterium | reverse complement strand
CTTCTGGGCCACCTGGTGCGGTCCCTGCCAGAAATTGACTCCGGAACTGGAAAAACTTGCCGCGGAATTTCCGGATCTTGTTATTGGAAAAATCAGTGTCGAAGATGCTGAAAATGTCCAGCTTGCCGCGTCTCTGGGCGTCAATGCCATTCCTGCTCTTTTCTTTTACCGCAACGGTAAACTGGAAAAACAGCTGACTGGCTTTATGACCAAAGATCAGCTCAAAGCTCAGTTGGGCCTGTAACACAAAAAGGTGAAAATTATGGAATACTGGATCGTTAACGGAACTGTTTTTGACGGAATCACTCCGGAGCCCCGCCAGGTCGATATCAAAGTTGTTGATGGAAAGATCGCTGAAATCGGTCATTATTCAGGCGGCGAAAAAATCGACGTCAACGGCCTCAAGATCGTGCCCGGATTGGTGGAAGCTCATTGCCATTTGGGTATGGCCGGCTGGGGAAACCGTTACGACGGGGCCGATTACAACGAAAAAAATGACTGTATCACTCCGGAACTCAACCCTATCGATGCCATCAATCCTTTTGATGAGACGATGCGTTTTGCCCTTGAAGGGGGCGTGACCTGTGTCGGAACGGGGCCGGGAAGCTCCAATGTGCTGGGGGGAAACTTTATTGCCATTAAAACCCACGGCAGCCGGGTCGACGATATGGTGGTCAGGGAAAAAGTGGCTATGAAATGTGCTTTTGGTGAGAATCCCAAAAATCTTTACCAGAGCAAATTCATCAGCAGCCGTATGACGACTGCCGCCAAACTGCGGGAAACGCTGGCAAAGGCACGGGAGTATATGGAAAAACTTGATGCCGCAGAAAAAGATCCCAACTGCAAGAAACCGGATTTCAACTTCAAACTCCACGCAATGCTTCCTGTGATGCGCCGGGAAATTCCCCTCAAGGCTCACGCTCATCAGACCAATGACCTTTTTACGGCTATCCGTATTGCCAAAGAGTTCAACGTGAAGCTCACTCTTGAACATTGTACCGAAGGTCATCTTATTGCCGATCAGCTGGCCGCTGAAGGGTTCCCCCTGGCGGTGGGCCCCTCCCTTACTCATTCCGGAAAGCCGGAAATGCGAAAAAAATCTTACGCCACCGCCGGCATACTTCACCGGGCGGGCTGTCAGGTGTCTATTATTACCGACTCCAATGTGATCCCCCAGGAGCACCTGGCTTTGTGTGCAGGGCTGGCTGTCAAAGCCGGTATGGATTCTTTTGCCGCTCTGCAGGCCATTACCATCAATGCCGCCCGTCATTTGGGCATTGAAGACCGGGTAGGATCGATCGAAGTCGGCAAAGATGCTGACCTTGTGGTCTGCGACGGATGTATCCTTGAAAGTTCCACCAAAGTCTGTATGGTCTTTGTCAACGGCGAACAGGTGGTCTGAATCCCGCAGAAGATCGTAAAAGAAACACACCCCCGCAGGCGTTGACTTGCAGGGGTGTTTTTTTGGGGGGGGATTTTTTATTTGTCAGTACGGTATGCTTCCGAAAATTTCCATTGGTGATCGGTACGGAGTTTATAAGCGACCGGAATGGGAAAAATCTTGAGATATTCGGCAAGGAGCATATCCAGTTCCGCCTGAGTGAGCTTAAAGAGTTCACAAAAATCGCTCAAATCGGTGAGCAGATATTTCCATTTTTTCTTGCCTTGAGGCATTTTTCTGAGGGAGGCAAGATCGATCCAGACTGATTCTGTCTTTCCGTCGGCAGTATCTTTCCAGAGGAAATTACGCGGATGTGCCCCGCAGTGGACATAGCCTGCGGCGTGAAGTTTTGCCAGACGGACGATATTTTCTTTCAGCAGAAAGAGCAGCTTTTCCCGTTCCTCACAATTTTCTCTGAAAAACAGCATCGTTTGAGTGTTTTCTTCAAAAGCGGTGATAAAGAATGCACTTTGTAAATTCAGGAAATTGCGTTTTTCTCCGAAAGCCAGCACCTTGACGACGGGAATATCAAGTGAAGCGGCAACGGCAAAACCTTTGGCTTCACGGGCTGCAAGAGAGGGACGCAGAAAATAACGGAAGAAACGTTTTTCCCGGTAGGTTTTGAAGGCAATACGGAATGGCGTCCCTGTCTCAGAGGGAACTTCCAGAAGCCGAACATCGGTGAAACCGCTTTCCCAAATGGGACTTTCTGCGGTATGAGCAGAAGAGATGTTGAGATATTCCCAGCCTTTTTTGAAATCGCTGCTGATCCAGTTCCAGGAAAAAAGCCGTGAAACAGCTTTGGTATCTGCGTATTCTGTTCTCATAAAAAAGTATTTCTGAAAAAAATCCCGGAAAAGGTGTTGTGAAGTGCCCCCCCCCCCCCCCGGGATTTTTTTTGTTGATGCAATATCAGCGGTTTTTGTCAGCCATAGCCTGAAGGGTCAGGCACTTTTCGGTGACATCCATAATGTGTTCGCTGCCAAAGGGCAAACTGGCTCCGGTGGTGATTTCCTGAGTAAAAATCTTCAGATAATCGGAACCGTCAGTGGCGGCGGGGACAGTTTCCACGGCTTCAGCACCGGTCAGATAGAGTTTGCAGCCTGCGTCGGCGTGGTTGAATTCCATTACACCGTTGCGGCCCCAAATGGTGAAACGCCAGTAGAAAGGATTGGCAAAACCGGTTTTTTCAGGAGCAAAATAGGAAACGTCAAACATTACACCGCACTTGTTGTCAAGGGCAAACATACCCTGGGCCGCATCCTGAAAGACCACAGGAGCCCAGGTCGCAAAGGCGTTCCAGGTACGGGCGGCGGTGAATTCTGTAATGGCGTGACCGGTCATAAATTCAACGGCATCAAGACCGTGGATAGCGATATCATTGATGGTACCGCCCTGTTTGCCCTGTTCAAAGTACCAGCCGGGGCGGGTTCCGTAAGAAATGGGGTGCTGGCCGCCGAAAGAAATGGCGTGGATCTCACCCAGACGGCCGGAGTCGATCACAGCTTTGGCGGCATTGACATTGCCGTTCAGACGCATATCCAGCATACAGCCAACTTTCAAATTGCGGGTCTGGGCGAGATGACGGATCTCACGCAGTTCAGCCAGAGAGGTGCACAGCGGTTTGTCGGCGATAACGTGTTTTCCGGCAACGAGAGCTGAAATGGCACGGGCTCCGCGGATGCCGAAATAGTCGCCGATGGCAAGGATATCAAAATCGCACTGCTGCATCATTTCGTGGAAATCAGTGAAAGTGATGTCGATCCCCCGCTCTTTGGCGGCGGCAGCAGCTTCGGCGTTTTCTTCACAGGCGGCAACGATGGTATACTGTTCAGAATTTTTCATTCTGTCATAAAGACCATTGATGTGACTGTGGCGGAATCCGACGAATGCGACTTTAAACTTTTCCATAATGAATTTCCTCCTTGGGTTGGGATTTGGCATTCCGCTATTAAGATAACTCCGCAGAATTGAAATGTCAAGTTCGATTTGAGGGATTTTTGCCGAAAATCCATACTATGCCCCACCGGAGGAGGCTGCGTTTCAGTGAAACCTGACCGGAAGCTCTTTTATGATCCGTTCTGCCTCGGCATTGGAAGTCCCCTTGAAGTCAAAGAGCACAAAGGGCATAGGACCTTTCCCTGTGAGAGTGACGTTGCAGCCGTAATTGAGGACTCCGACGGAGCATTTTGAGAATTTGGGGTCATAGATCACGCCGCAGGGGCCTTCGCCCCGGTTGGAGGCCGGATCAAAATAGGAGTCCGCAAGGAGAATGTAATACTCTTTGGCATCAAGAGCGACCCGGCTTTTCCCCATAGGAAGGCGGCGGCTGGGGGTGAGGCCGTAACGCTTCCGCAAATGGAGGCCCTTTTTGTGGCTGCCTGCGTAGCTTGAGGGATAAGCTGTCAGCTGAACCGCCGTCTCTTGGGGGGAGTTGAAAAGGACGTAGAGCCTGTCATCATCCTTTTTAAGTTCCATACGGCATTGGGCCGTGTAATCGGGAGCTGTGTAGGTGATGGTGAATCCACCATTTTCCACATCGGTCACCCGGGCGGAACAGCGTTGGGAGGTCAGCTTGCCGCTTTTGAAGTTGAAAAATCCGCTGGCACCCCAGTTGGCTTTGGAGGGTTTCACCATACCGATGACGGGAAACCATTCACCTTTGACATTCTTTTTGCCGAAGAAAAAGAAAACGTAGCGGGTGCGGGAGTTGGTCAGAGTGATGATTTTGCCGAACTCATCATTTTTGACCGGGTACTGACCACGGCCCCACCAACTGTAAGGCTGGGCAAGGTAACGTTTTTTTGCCGCAGGAGTGCTGTCGAAGTCAAGCTGGGTGATTGCAACATCAGAGGCTTGGCACACAAGAAGTGCAAAAAATGAAACAAGGATAAAAATTTTCTTCATTTTCAGAGTATGACCTTAGTAATTGAGTTTTTTTCCGTCCATAATGTTCAAGAGGCGGATTTCACATTTCCCTTTGCAGTTCAAACCGAAATTGAACTCAGCTTTGTCATTTTTATCCAGCACAACAGTGCGGGAGAGACTTTTCAATTCAACGCCGTCTCTGAACATCTGAACAAACCAGAGACCGGAGTCGGAGCCGGAAAGAATTTCCACAATCCCATTACGGCACTTGACGGTGAAACGGGGATCCTGGAGGGGCTTTTCCGTGGCAATGAGTGTTTTGACATCATAACTTTTGAAGGAAAATTCCGCATTGCTGCTCCGGGAGATGAATTTATGAAGCAATGTGTCATAGAGATAATAACTCTTTGTCAGAGGATATACACTTTTTTCGCATCCAGCTCCCTGACGGCGGGTTCCGACGAACATTCTGTATCGGCCTTTGGTGTATTCCGCAATGCTGATATCGCTGCCGCCGGTATGAAATGCCCTGACACCGGCTTTCTCAAAGAGAGTCCGGAAGGCTTCAAGCAGAGGACGTGCCTGAGCGGGATCATTGAGGACAGAGGGAAGCCCGTGGAAAAGGGCGTTGATGTAAATAACCTTGCCTTTTCCGGCATTGCAGCTGAAAAAGGCTCCGCCCAGAGTCCGTTTGACGGGGCCGAGTTCAATCGAGTTGAACCGGGCACCGGGAGTGTTGACAGATACTGCTCCAAGAACTTTTGCCCCGGCAGCTTTTGCAGCTGCTCCCGCAGGGACAAGCCGCACAGGGAGATTTCCGAAGTGAAGCGTTCCGCCGGAAGTCCCTTTGGCAAGGGGAACTTTTACTCCCGCAAGCTTCAGCAGGGGATTTTCTTTGCGCAAGGTGTAAAATTCATCAAAAATGCCTGCTTGTGCATCCACAACAAGGATTCCTCCTGCAAGAACATATTTTCTGATATGTTCGACCTGAGCATTGCTCATAAGCTGAAGCAGAGGCAGAACCAGTACCTTTGTGTTTTCAGGCGTGACTTGGGAAATCAGGTTGTCGCCGATGATTTGGGGAGCGGGGAACCCTGCACTGCGGAGCAGGCGCACCCAGCCGGTCAGATTGCCGTTATAGGTACCGCTGTTGATGGCAGAAAAGTTTCCTGTAACTGCGGCCGCAACAAGAGATTCCGGTGAGTAGACCAGTGTGAAGGGGGAGAGAACCCTTTTCCCTGTGGTCATCAGAGGATCGGCTCCGGACTGTTTGATTTCGGAGATCACATCTTTCATATGGAGCCCCGCTTCATTGAGGGCGTTGTCGCCCCGGCGGAAGAAGTAGCAGTCATACCAGTAGGCGGGAGCAAACATACCGTCGGCAATATCGTTCCAGGTGGTGAAGCGGATCTGGGGCAGGGGCCTACCGTAACCGTTCCAGTTGCCTGCGGCATATCCGGGCCGGGTGGTGCGGATATAATCAGGCAGACCGCCCATACGGGCATAAAGGTTTGAAAGCGTATAGTGATCAAGCATTTTTCGCCAATCCCATCCGTCGTTGAGACGGGTGAGTCCCTGACCGGAGTGGGCAAGTTTTGCCTGGGGATCGATTTTGCGCAATTCATCAAGAAGAGTTGTCATACCGTCGTTGAGGGCTCCGAGCATATAGATCCGGTGGGCCATCCAAGCTGCGAAATGGCCGGTTTTCCGGGCTTCGCTCAAGGTGGGAGGAGTGACATCCTGCCAGGTTTTGAATTTTGTGTTCCAGCTGCTGTTGAGTTTGGCAAGTGTGCCGTAATGTTTTTTCATTGCCTTGCGGAATCCTGCCAGACAGTGAGGCGTGCGGCAGTAGTCGTGCTGGACATCGTGCCAGCCGAGGGAGTTTTCGTCAGAAGAGTAATAACGGACGGGGAAGTTCTGAATATGTTTCCCGGCACGGAGTGCTGTTTTCTGACGGATCGTCTGCAGCCCTTTGGGGTCACGGAGACAGGGATTGCGGAAAACCTTCTCTTTATGGATCTGACTCTGGAAGAAACGGTAGAGGGTATTGACCATATACCGGGCTCCTGTCTGCTGAATGGCTTCAGCACCGAGTCGGCTTTCCAGATGGGCCATAGCGTGCCCCTGGCTGCCCATAAGATGGGTGAATCCCATTTCACGGGCTCCCTGATGACGGATCATAGCGGTGGGAGAGATGCGGGAGTTGTGCCAGAGGATAAATTGAATTTTTGAATCGTCAGGTGTGCGCCGGGAGAGCGTCAGTGAACGTACTTCTGTACACTTTCCTTTCCGGG
>JAZUPO010000123.1:0-2212 GCA_045605205.1 Victivallaceae bacterium | reverse complement strand
AGAACAGGGATATTCAAGGCTTTCAATTTTGTAATTTCAGGAGCATCTGCCAGATACCCCTGGCCGAAAAACAAGACGGAACGGAAAGTGCTGCACTGTTTTTTGAACGTTTCTTCCGGAAGATGCCGCAGAAATTCTGCTTCAATGAATTCAAGCTGCCAGTCAGAGGAATTGCTGAGGATATTTATCAACTCTCCCGCAGCTGATTCAGGAGCCCGGGAATTTGTGGAACAGACGATCAATATTTTATTTTTATCTGCTCCGCATACATAAAGTCCCTTCCGGGGAAAACTGACGATTAAACCTTCATCTTTAAGGAGTTTCAGGGCATTTTCCACGACTTTGCGGCTGGTGTGAAATTTTTTTGCAAGCCCCGTAACAGAATCAAGGCGGGAATTACCGGGCAGGGCTCCCGATAGGATCGCTTCCCGCAGCAAGGCCGCTGTTTCAACATACAATGGCTGATCTTTGGTGAATGTCAAATAGGGCATTCTTCAGGGTTCCTTGTTCTTCTGTCTCCAACTGTCTTTTTCTTGGGAAATATAATACTCTTTCTTTGATTTGTCAAGTGCCGGGAAATTTTTTTCAGGAATTTGGAGACAGATTCAGAATTTGATCCTGCCCTGTTTGTCAGCAGTGTTCCGCCAGGTATTTTGTTCAAAGTTGTGTTCCCAGATGAAATAGCAATTCACTTTAGGAGCCGTGTGGTCTGAAGTCGCATTAAAAAGCCATTCATCTCCCGGCTGCGGGACTTTGCCGAAAAACTTGTAAGGAATGGTCAGCTCAGCAGAAATTTCTCCCGGAGCAAGAATGACTCCCGGGGCGGGAGCTGTTACTTTGCCTGCGCCGCCTTTATTGACGTAGCGATCCCCCTGACCTTTGTTTGCGGCATTGTCCAGCTGTTTTACGTACCGGGCAGGCGTACTTTTATCGCGGAATCTGCCGTAGAAACGCTGGAGATTTTTACTGTCCGGGCCTAAAATCACTGATATCTGGCTGCGTGATACTTCCTGATAATTGGAATTGCTCCGGATGAAAACGACTTTCAAAGCCTCTTTGTCTGCCCGGCAGAAAATGCGGACAGCTTTTTCTTTGTGATAGGGCACCATATCGACCAGATAGTTTCCGGGGACCAGATATTGTCCTTGAGTGTCATTGACCTTTATGATCCGTCCGGCAGGTTTGATCTTTTTTTCTTTCAGCCAGCGGATGTCCCAGTTGAAGGGGGCAAAGAACAGTCCCCTCATTCTGCCCCCATATTGAACAGTCGCTTTGTTGGCATAGGAAAAAAGAGCAAGACCATCTTTCAAAGCGTAGCCGCTTTTGTTCCATTTGAGAGAATCCAGAAGTTCCTGCCGCTGGAGCAGTTTGTTTTCGACAACTTTGTAATCCCTGTCAGACAGAGTGGTGCGGAACTTTTTCACGGCGTGGATCGCCCGGGCAGTACGAAGCAGATAGTCAAGTTCCAATCTGACCAGAGAGAGCTGCCAGTTTTTGCCGGATTTGCTTTCTGCTTTTTTGAGCAGAGCATCCAGTTTCTGCAAAACACTTTCCGGATAACGCAATACCACAGTTCCGAATGCCGCCCGGTCGATCTGGGGGATTTTTCCGGCAAGCAGTTCCGGGTCGTTCCAGTCCACCTCTTTTTGCTCATACTGCAGCTGCAGCCGGGAGTCGAGGAGCGTATAAAATTCTTCCATTTCTTTGACCGCTTGGGGGAACACTGCTTTACAGAAACTATTGAGCAGCCCTTTAACATCCTGATCAGGATTTTCAGTCAGTTTGAGCCAGATGTAATAGGTGGGGCCTTCAAGGCCGTGGGCTTCTCCGAATCCGCAGCAGTAGATACCTTTGACATTGTTCTTGAGCATAGAACGGATCTGAGACTGGCAGAATTTCCAGGAACACTTGGGCATAAAGCCTTCAGGTTTGTAGTAACCCCAGTTATAGAGATAGACCACAAAACCGCCGGGGACTTTGTACGGCTGCCATAATTTGAGAATTTCATCATTATAAGGAGCAAGTTCGATGACAACATTGTCAGGAAACTCTTTGAAACTTTCAGGAGGCCTGCGGGTGGGACCGTAGGCGATGATGCAAACCTTTTTCCCGGGACGGTCTTTCAAAAGTCTCTGTGCGAAATTGCGGTGAAGGATCCAGAGTTTTTCGCCCCAGACGGGGGAACTGCGGTAGCCGTTCCGGTCGGTGGGGG
>JAZUPO010000122.1:0-3578 GCA_045605205.1 Victivallaceae bacterium | reverse complement strand
AAGGGTTCCCTTCCTTCCCCGGCTCCTTTCACCTTGATAGAACTTCTGGTCGTCATTGCCATTATTGCTATTCTGGCGTCAATGCTGTTGCCCGCTTTGCAGCAGGCACGGGGCAATGCCCGCAAGACCGCCTGTCTCAACAACTTTGTTACAATGGGCAAGGTTACTGCGTTTTATCTGGGAGACAGTCAGGACTGGTATCCCTGGTGCGGTCCGACGACCCGGGTGAGAACTCATCTGGCAAATACGGTGGACAATGTGGACGGGCCTTTCAAAAACTATCTTTCCTGGAAATATCCTGTTGAATATCTCGGCGGGCTCTATGAAGAAAAAGGCACCAAACAGATCCGCCGCAACGCCCTTTGCTGTCCTGAAGTCAATGAGGGGATGCTCCGGCAAGATAAAGCTCTTCCCGGCCCTTACGGAGTTATAAAGCCTGTTTCGACGGTGGACGGTATGATCTATCTTTCAATGGCGGTCAATGCCTTTATGGCACATTTTGCATCCACGACTGCGGGTGTCAAATCTGCCCGGCTCCGTTATCCTTCCAGACTGCTTTATATGGGGGACAGCTGCGGTTCGGGGATCACCGACTACCACACCCGTTATTACAGCGGAACGACCCAGGCCAACCGGGCTTTCAGCTTGTATCATCTGGGAGGAACTGTTGTTCTCTATGCTGACGGCCGTGCAGTTTACCTGAAAGAAAGTGCTGTCCCCTGCGAGGCTCTGACCGGACACCCGTGGAACGGCCCCGATTTCAACCCCAATTATCCCCAATCCTATTGAGACAAGGCAGGGGAATATAAGGAAAAAATGTTTCTTTTTAACACATTTGTGATAATTTTTCACAAGGTTGTGTTGAAAAGATGCATTTGCAGTGCTATATTATAAAGTTGTCAGTTCAACTTTTATATTGGAGTTATTCAAGATGCACGACCGTCGGGATGCCATTCTCAAATTCATACAGGCCAATGGAGAGGTCTCTATTGCCCTTTTGGCTGAGCGTTTCAGCAAGTGGTCTGAAATGACTATCCGCCGGGATCTGGCTTATCTTGAAAAAGAAAACGCCATTATTCTGACCCGGGGCGGTGCCCGGGCGGTGCAGCGTTCATTCGGCCTCAGTGAGGACTATTACAGCGAACGTGAACAGCGGAACCGGGAAGCCAAGATGATCGTGGCTGAAAAAGCCGTTTCTCTGATGGAGCCCGGCAAAGCCGTTTTTATTGACTCCGGCAGTTCCGCTATGGCTCTGGCCCGGGTCATCCCCGACCGGAACTGTGTTATCATCACCAGTGCTCCCAATGTGGCTCTTGAGATCCTGCGGAGCAAGGAGCTGCCTCAAGTGGTGCTTCTGGGGGGAACTCTTGCCCGCCGCAGTCTGGCTATTACAGCATACGACCTTGAAGCTCAGCTTTCACAATTCAATATCGACATCGCTTTTCTCGGCGTTTCAGGATTTGACCTGAGTGCCGGGTGCACTGTGGGAAATCAGAGCGACTGTCTGCTTAAACAACACCTGATCCGCAAAGCAAGACGGAGTGCAGTGCTTCTTGACTCCTCAAAACTGGGAGTGGCAATGCCCTTTACCTACGCACAAATCAACGAGATCGGAACCATCGTTTCCGACGGGATGATCCCGGTCGATATAGCACAAGAGATCAAAAAACAAACCATTTTATTATAACAATCACAACAAAAAAGGAATTTTCAAGATGGCAAATTTCATTCTTATGCCCCAGATGGGCGTTTCTGACGAAAGTGCAGTGCTTTCACAGTGGTTGGTCAAGGAAGGCGACAAAGTCGAACTTGAACAGCCCCTTTTCTCTATGGAAACAGGTAAATCCTCTTTTGAAGAACTTGCAAAATACGCAGGTACTGTTCTCAAGATCGTCATTCCCGCAGGCGAAGAAGTCAAAGTGGGCGAAGTGGTCGCAGTCGTGGGCGAACCCGGAGAAAAATATGAACTCCCCGGTGCCGCCGCCGCCGCGGCTCCTGCTCCTGAGGCCGCTCCCGCTGTTGAAGCAGCTCCCGCCGCAGCTGCCGCCGCTCCTGTAAAAAACGGCAATGTCAACTTCATTCTTATGCCTCAGATGGGCGTTTCTGACGAAAGTGCCATCCTTTCTCAGTGGTTGGTCAAAGAAGGGGACAAGATCGAACTTGAACAGCCCCTTTTCTCTATGGAAACCGGCAAATCCTCCTTTGAAGAGCTTGCCAAGTACGCCGGTACTCTTTTGAAGATCGTCATTCCCGCCGGCGAAGAAGTCAAGGTGGGCGAAGTGGTCGCAGTCGTGGGTGAACCCGGAGAAGCCTTTACTCTCCCCGGTGCCGCCGCTCCCGCCGCAGCTGAAGCCGCTCCCGCTGCCGCTGCTGCTCCCGCCGCCGTGGCCGCCGCTCCCGCGGCTGTAAAAAGTGCCGACGGATTCGTCGCCGCTTCTCCCAGAGCCAAGCATCTTGCCGCTGAACTGGGCATCGACTACCGCCTTGCCACCCCCACCGGTGCCGAAGGCCGTATCACTGAAAAGGATGTGAAAGCTCTTGCCGCTTCCGGTATCGCCGCCGCTCCCGCCGCAGCTGAAGTTGCTCCCGCAGTTGCAGCTGCTCCCGCCGTGGCCGCCGCTCCCGCTGCTCCCGCTGCCGATGCCGCTTATGAAGATACTCCCATCAGCCGCATCCGCAAGGTCATCGCCGAAAATATGCACTCATCCCTTGCCAATATGGCTCAGCTCACTTTGAACCGCACCTTTGATGCCACCGCCATTATGAATCTGCGCAAGGAAATGAAAAATGCCGAAGGTTTCGGTCTGGAAAAGGTCACCATCAACGACCTGGTGCTCTTTGCCGTCGCAAAGACCCTGCCTGAATTCCCCGACATCAACGCCAACTTCATCGGCGACAAGATGCGTCGTTTCAAACACGCCCAGCTGGGTGTGGCCATCGACACCCCCAAAGGTCTGTTTGTTCCTGTGATCCGCGATGCCGACACCCTGTCGGTCAAGGCTATTTCCGAAAAAGTGAAATCCTATGCCGGTGCCGCAAAAGAAGGAACTCTCACTCCCGATACGATGCAGGGCGGCAGCTTCACTGTCACCAATCTGGGCAATCTGGGCATTGAAAGTTTCACACCCATCATCAATCCTCCCCAGACCGCTATCCTCGGCGTCTGCGGCACCAACCTGCGGCCCCGTATGAAAGCTGACGGCTCTGTGGAATTCTATCAGGCGATGGGACTTTCTCTCACCTTTGACCACCGTGTGGTGGACGGTGCCCCCGCTGCAAAGTTCCTCCAGGCGGTCGCTGAAAAACTTGAAAAAATCAACCTGCTTCTGGCTCTTTAATCCAAAAGGAATTTGAAAAATGGCTTACGATTTGCTTATTATCGGCGGCGGTCCCGCCGGATACCGGGCCGCTGAACGGGCCGGCCACAAAGGTATGAGTGTTGTTCTCTTTGAAAGCCGTTCACTGGGCGGCGTCTGCCTCAACGAAGGCTGTATGCCCACCAAGACTCTGCTGTACTCCGCAAAGATCTATGACTACGCCAAGGGCGGCGGTGAAAAATACGGTGTCACCGCCACCGG
>JAZUPO010000121.1:0-50717 GCA_045605205.1 Victivallaceae bacterium | reverse complement strand
CGTTCAAAAGGGATCGACGCAGTCAGAAAAGGGCTTGCTCTTATTGAGGAATTACAGCTTGAGCAGAGCGTGTCCGCAGGAACGATTTTTCTTAACGCGGCAACCGTTCTGCACTCTTTCGGCGAATTTGATGAAGCTGCCGCTCTTTATGGAAAATGCCGCTATGTATATGAAAAACATCTTGCCCCTGATGACGGACGCTTTGCCGGACTTTACAATAATATGGCAGCGGTATTGGCGGACAAAGGGGCATATAAAGAGGCGGAAAAGTGCTATCTGGATGCTTTGGCTCTGCTGAAAGAAAAGAGCAATATTCTTGATTCTGCGGTCACTTGTCTTAATTTGGCTCAGTTGTACAAACGCTGGAACGGGGATGTCGAGCTGATTGCTCTTATGGCGGCGTGTGCCTGGGAGTATTTCAACACGCCTGAGTGCAGCCGTGACGGATATTATGCTCATACCTGTACCAAATGCGTTTCAGGTTTTGAAGCTCTCGGATTTGTGGAATTCGCCCGGGAACTTGCTTCAAGAGCAAAGGAGATTTATGAAAGGTCTTGAAGAAGCAAAACTTTTTTTCAACCAACAAGGTCTGCCTTTCTTTAAGGAAAAGTTCCCGGAAGTGCTCCCGCATCTCGCCGTCGGAATGGCTGGCAGAGGTTCTGAGTGTTTCGGTTTTGATGATGACTTTTCCCGGGATCACGATTACAGGATCGGTTTTACTCTGTGGCTCAAAAAAGAGGATGAATTCAAATACGGATTCAAACTTCAGCGGCTTTATGATGAATTGATAAGAGCAAACACTGCATCTCAGAGCAAAGAAAGCAAATTGGGCCCCTCGGAACACGGCGTGGTGAGTATAGAGGATTTTTACCGCCGTCATATCGGGATCCCCGGAGCTCCCCGCACCTGGCAGGAGTGGCTTTATACGCCTGAATATGCCTTCGCTGAGGCTGTCAACGGCAGCGTATTTATGGATGAGGCGGGTACATTTTCCCGTATCCGCTCTGTGATCCTTTATGATATGCCTGAGGATGTGCGGCTTAAAAAGATCGCTGCCCGTCTCGTTGCTATGGCCCAGAGCGGCCAATACAACTTTGAACGTTGTCACAAGCACGGTGAACCCGGTGCCGCCGCCGTTGCTCTGGGGGAGTTTGTTAAAAACGCCGTCTCGTTGATCTTTTTACTCAATTTCCGTTTTGCCCCCTATTATAAGTGGCAGTTCCGGGCGATGAAAGAGCTGCCTGAACTGTCTGAACTTGCCCCTTGCCTTGAGGAGCTTCTCACAAAAGAAACATCTCCGCAGGAAAAATGTGCACAAGTGGAACATATTTGTTCTGTCTGTCTGGATTTTTTGCGGAATTCCGGTTTGACCGGCAGAAGCGAAAGTTATCTTGAACCTCACGCCTTTGAAGTGATGAAACAAATCCGTTCCCACGTTTTACGCCAGCTTCACGTTATGGAAGGATAAAAAAACTCCCTTCTTCCGCCGGGAAGGGAGTCTTTCGGAAAAGCGAGCGGATCATTTCGTTTTATCGTAGCGTTTGCAGCAGGCTTTGGGACAGTTGCAAACCTTGCATTTGGGGGGACGTTCCGGAAAGAGCATTTCGTCAAGAGTAAGTCGATACCCTCTGATCTGCCCTCTGTCAATGGCATCGTCAACGATGTAGTTGACCACATACAGCGAATCATCAGACAGCTGCACCCAGCCGGAATATCCGGTGTCCGCTCTGAGGGCCCGGTCATAATCAATGGGGATCAGACGTGTCCCGGCATCGTTACGGGTGGTGGACAGCAGAGACTCCCGGTCAGTGAGTGCTCCAAAGAAGTTTTGAGCCCCGGCACCCATACCGCAGCCGCCCCCGTGACAGAGGCGGAATGTGATAAAGACTCTGCCGTCTTTCAAGATTCCGCCGACGGGGCGGTGACATCCGGGCAGCGGGAAAGGTATGGGGGGACCCCAGCTTTCGCCGTTGTCAGTGGAAATGACCTTGAAACAGTCATAGCCCATACCTGAGTTTTCCCGGAGCAACGCAACGACGGTATTGTCTCCCAGAGGGATCATACACACTTCGCAGAAGTTATAGCGGGGGGCCTGTGCCACAGTAACCGCCTCACTCCAGGTTTTTCCGTCGTCGTCGGAGTAGTACATAAATTCCGTTAGTTTCTCGTCAACAGGATAATGGGCGGCAATGGCAAGACGTCCATTATTGAGATAACGGTATTTATCAGGTACGATCCCTTTCAGGGGCAGAGGGAGGGGGGCACTCCAACTTTTTCCGCTGTCAGTGGAAAAACAGACCACATTTTCCGCCTGCTTGGAATTATTTTCGCTGCTTTTGGGAATCTTGTCAACATTGATCGCCATTCTGCCGTCGGGCAAAGTGGTGATACGGGGACAGTTATAGTAATAGTCAAGCCCCTCAGTTCCTTCAGTCAGAGGACGTTTTTCAGACCAGGTCCTGCCATTATCTGTTGAATCACAGAGCATAATTCTGGTGTACGGCCGGAAACAATGGGTGGTACACTCGTTGAAAACACAGACCAGTTTCCCGTCAGGGGCAAGTGCCAGATCGGGCCAGGCGTGATAGAGTTCCGGATCAAGAGCAATGGGGAATTTTTCAATATTCATAAATCATCACCAGCTGTCATCGACTTGCAAACCGCTTGACGACCTTTTAACGGCGTGCCAGAAGGTTGTATATGCCGTTACAAAATTGTGGTAGTTCTGAATGGGGATGCGTGTGGCGATAATACCGTCAACGTGACCGTCCAGAAAGAGCACATTGCAGATCCCGCTGCTGGGGATCCAGAGGCTGTTGCCGGTAAAGGGAGCTGCGGAACCGTGGGCGGCATAGGGATATTTGCCGCTGGAGTAATGGACTTCATAATTGGCTCCGTCCATAAAGTGAGCACTTCTTGAGGGTCTGGCGACGGTTGTGAGCTTGAAAGGCGGACGGGTAGTTCCTCCCGGAGGACCGTCGGTATAGTGGGCCACTCCATATCCATATTCGGTATGTGCATTCGCATTGGTTTTACGCAAAAACTCAATACGGGCCCGACCGTCAGTGGCAGGACAGGCAAAGGTACTTGTGGAAATGGTGTTGGTTTTTGTGTCCAGTTCCCAACCGCCGATGACTGCACTTTCGTTGATTCCGAGATAGGGGGCAAGCAATCCCCGCCAGGAGTCGGTACGCTGGCCGTATCCGCTGAAAAGACGGGTGTTGCTGTTGCCGTTGTGATAAGGAGGCACAAAGCCCAGATTGTCATCGGTGTAAAAGGCCACGGATTTGCCGATGCTGGTCAGATTGTTGAGACAGGTCGTTGCTTTTGCCCGGTTTCGTGCCTGCTGCAAAGCAGGCAGCAGCATAGCGGCAAGAATCGCAATAATAGCGATGACGACAAGAAGTTCGATCAGTGTGAAGCTGTACAGCTTCATCCGCCTTGTGGCGGATGCGGAGATACTTGGTGCTTGAAACATAGTCTTTCCCTTTTTATTTGATAAGCAGTTTACCATAATATTTGAGGTTGCTGAAAGCCCCGTAGGTAGGCTGCCAGCAGCTCTGTTCCCAGCGGTACTTTTTTTCACCTTTGAAACGGTAGTAGTGGTTGCGGCAGAAGTTGATACGCATACTGCCGTCAGCGGCAGGTTTTGCAAATTTCAGAGAGCTCAAAGGAATGGAAAGTTTGCCCTGCCAGCCATTGGCTGTGCGGCGGGCACTGTATTTGACACCGGGGCAGTTCCAGGCAAGAGCCGCTGCCCATTGATTGCTTTTGCTCCGGGAATCATCATTGAAACAGAAGTCCGAAAGGGCATTCTCAGGCCCGAGAATGAATTGGAAATATTCATCATCTCCGGCACCGTAAAAGAAAAGTTCCACACTTTCATTTTCCCACAAATAGGAATCTCTCACATTGGCCTTGCCCCAGTTGATATCTTTGCGGTCTGCAGGATAGGTGCAAGTGATGTCAAAAGAAAGAACTTTTCCGTCAGAGGTGATCTTCATAGAGGTTTGGGCCGCACTTTTTGCTGTATTGTAAGTGTCGGCAAAGTTGCCGATGGTGACAGCTTTTCCGCCTTTGGCAGAGGAAACAAGTGTCAGATTCAAAGGGTTTTCAGACTTCTTGGATTTCCGGAAGATCTTGCTGTTGCGTTCAAAAGGCAGGTAGCCTTTGAGCAGTTTTTTCGCCCGTCCGGCATAGGGTTCCCGGTTCTTGCACTCGCTGACTGCTTTACGCAGCAGAGACATCATCCGGTCAACAAAGGCTGCCGGATACGCGATCTGCCAGCATCGTTCATAGTTCCATTCCCCTTTGCGGTGATCGTAGTGCTTCAGATAGGCAAGTTCCATTTCGTCGTGGAACTGCCGCACTGTTTTGCCCGCAGGTCCGAAAAATCCGTCGTAATATTCATCCAGAAGTTTTTCCACATCTGCGTCGGGATCCCACATCAGTTTGGCGGCAATGTAAAGATTCTGGACATCGTAGATCCAGTCCGTCCAGTTACGGGTGTCAACGCCGTAGGAGTCTTTGTTGGCAAGCTCAATAACACGGCCTTTCACAATGCCCCGATCAAGATTGTAAAGCTCTTTTATCTGTCGGGGAAAGACGGCGGGAGCTCCGAAAACACCCAGTTTGAAACGGCTGGAGTTCCAGTATTCCCAGCGGTAGAGATCGGCACCGGAGTTTTTCCATTTGTTGAGGACTCCGATCACTTCGTCACGGTAGATCTTGGAACTGTGAGGAGTGCCGCCCAGACAGAGGGTGACAGCCACGTTGGGTTCAAGGGGGAATGAGGGAGGCTCCCGGTAGTTGCCATAGGCACAGCATTTGATGAAGCCGGGGGTGACTTTGCGGGTTTCCCTGGCGACCTGATTGACAAAATCCCACATAGCATCGGAGTAGAGTCCGGTGGGACCACGGTCAGTTTTGGGGTCGTTGATACAAAGTTTGCAGCGGCAGTGAAAGAGCAGATCGCTGTCCCCCGTCATTACGGCGGCAAAAATGGACCTGTGATAGTTGGCTTTCAGTTCTGCGATCTTTTCTTTGACCGCTTCTTTCAGAACTTCAGGATTGCGGAAACACAAATGGACCCCCTGTTCGGCGTTGACTTTGCGCCTGCCGTTGGGCTGCAGAGCAAAGAACTCAGGTTTGTCGGCAAATTTCTTGTGCCAGTCACGGAAAGAGTGGTTGGCAATGGGGCTGCCTACGGAGCCGCCGAAACGGCAGCGGCGGTGCCAGATACCGATTTCTTCGGGAGCAAGATCAGGATCGTTGGGGATCTCATAAAAGAGAGTACGGGTGTTGTTGGAAGGAACCGCACTCACATTGAGACGGTTGACGGAAATATTTTTTTTGACAGGAGCGTATGTACCAAGTTTCCCCGGCCAGAACCAGCGGACACCCAATATCTGTTCAATAAATTCATAAGCTGCATAGAGTGTTCCCACAGGAATAGAGCCCCGGGAAAGGAGGGTTTTGCGGTAGACCCGGGGAGCATCTCCGCCAGTAAGAAGGATCTTGTCGCCGAAACGGACACAGGATATCTGTTCCTTGGGCAGCATTGAGGGAGCCAGACCATACTTCTGAGCCATACGGGTTTCACCCACATAAATGGCTTTGCCGCCTTTGAATTTGGATTCCCGCACCACGGGAACGTGGGCACCGGACACCAGTTTGAAGTGGTTTTGGAGTTCTTCTGCCGCATACTCATAAAGAACACTTTTTGCGTCGGGGATCACCACGGTAAAAAGGGCTTTGCCGTTTTTGACCAGTTCAAGAGGCAGACGCACTATACCTGCTTCAACACCGGCACTTGCGGGAGCTATGGGAGGGAGAGAAGTTGTTTCTTTGATGCCGCCTTCCACAAGAACCAAGCGGATATTTTTCAGTTCCCAGGTGCAGTGTTCATTGCCGTTCCTGATAAAAGCGATCTGGACATTGGGATTGATGATCCCCTCAAAATCGGGGACAGAAAAACGTTGTGCGATCTGAATTTTTTTCCCTTTGACCGGTGCAATGGGAGGGAATGAACGGGTCAAACGGAGTTTGTTGCCGGGATTGGTGGAAATCCGCAAGGCACTGCGCAGAGGGGAACTTCCTGCCAGACAGCGGACATCAGCACGGAACTCAAGCTGTTTGCCCCGGTGGGCATCAAAAATCTTGCCCGGGAAATAGAAACTCTTGGAATAGACGTTCTTCCAGGGTTTTTTGTGAGTTTTGCTGTCAAGAGAGTAATCTCCCACTTTGCGCAGGATCGTTTCTGCACCTGCCAGCTGACATACTGCCAGACAGAGAAGTGCCGGGATCAAAAGTTTTTTCATTTGCATTTCCTTTATTTTTTTATGTGGAAAAGTGTTACTTTGCATAATCATTCAAAAATCCCCCTGAGTTGCGGAAGTCCAAAAGGAATTCCCGCCATTCAGCCGGAAGATTTATGACCTTGTTTCCATTCATTGCCCGTGCCTGTGCCGCGGCCTGACGGGCTTCACGGGATTCTTTACGCATTTGGTGGATATAGGCTTTGACCAGTAAGGCAAGGGGCGTGAGATTACCCATCGTGAGGGTTTCCAATGCCGCTCCCGATGACCCTTTTTTGTATTGGGCAAAGGCGAGACGGGGACGGTATTTTTCCGGTTCCCGGTCAAGTTCGATGAGCTGTTTGTTGTACCAGATGACACTGTTCCAATCTTTGTTTCTGGCAGCTTCGGCGGCGGCGGCATTGAGAAAGTTGTTCATATTGCGCCGCTTGTCAAGCAAGGGGGCAAGTTTCGGTTCCAGCTCAAGATCGGGTTCCGCTCCCAGGCGGCGGGCGGTTTCATAAAGTTTGACCGCTTCAAAAATCTGGGAAGCGTCGTTGTGGAAAAGAAGCCTGGCAAGTTCCAGTTTTGGCTGGGGATCACGGGGGCGGCGGGCAGCGGCCAGACGGAGCAAGCCTGCGGCTTTGGCGTGTTGACCGTTACCGGCGGCGATCATTGCTGCTGCGATTTGCAGTTGAGGATGTTCTTTGTTGCGTTTGAGCAAAGGTTCAATGACCGCTTCGGCGTTGCCGTAACGTTTCAGATTGATGTAGGCGTAGGCAGTATCCAGAGCAAGATCAATGGACTCAGGCTTTGCATTGCGTGCTCTGCTCAGCATCGGTGCGGCGGCGTTAAAGTCCCCTTTGAGAAGAAGCATTTTTCCCAGAAGTTCAGCAGCTTCAGCATTGTCAGGATCAAGTTTCAAGGCAGTCCTGTAGTTCCAGATTGCCAGATCTTCTTTTTCGTCTCTGGCGGCGATGCGTCCGGCTGAAATATAGTCTTCCGGTTTGCCGATAGGTTTGGCGGGATCTCCTGCGGCAAAATCTGCGGGAGCAAAAGCCGGCATAGGACGGTTGGCCAGTTCTTTTTCCAACCGTGCTCTGGCGGTGGTCAATTCTTCATTGAGTTTCCGTTGTCTGACCAGTTCATCTTTCATCTGTTCAAGACGCGAGATGGTCAATTTTGCCTGAGCCAGTTCCCCTTCGAGTCTTTTGGCATCAGCCAGTTCTGTATTGAGTTTACGGAGCCGTTCCAGTTCGGCCCGGAGCCGGTTGTAATTGGCAAGTTCTGATTTCAAAGATGCAAGTTCCGATTCAGCTTTCAGGCTGCGGTTGGCTAAATCTGCGTTGAGAGCCCGGACTTTACGGTTTTCATCAGCGACGCCCCGGACGGCATTGGCTGAGTCGATCAGGGTTTGATTCTGCTTTTTGACATTATCGAGTTCGACGGTGTTTTTACTTAAAGCCTGACTGACCCGGAGAAGTTCGGCTCTGACGGCCCGGAGGTCTTCAAGGTCTTTGCGCATACGGTTGTTGGCGATACGCATTTCAGCCAGTGATTGTTCAAGGTCATTATTTTTTGCGTTGACACTTTTGAGCAGGGCGTTTTCTTTACGCAGTTCAAGAATAAGTCTGTTACGTGCAGTGACGGCAGAATTGTCAGCCTGATGTTGTTTTTGAGCCTGCTGCTGAGCGGCGGAAAGCTGTGCTTTGGCTTTCCTTTGAGCACTTTCAAATTTTTCATCGGCCTGCTGCTGAGCGGCGGAAAGCTGTGCTTGAGCTTTTCTCTGAGCACTTTCAAATTTTTCATCGGCCTGTTTCTGAGCGGCGGAAAGCTGTGCTTGGGCTTTCTTTTGAGCACTTTCAATTTTTTCATCGGCCTGTTTTTGGACAGCCGAGAGCTGTGCTTGAGCTTTCTTTTGAGCACTTTCAAATTTTTCATCGGCCTGTTTTTGGACAGCCGAGAGCTGTTCTTTTGCTTGTTTTTGAACACTTGCAAGTTTCGCATCGGCCTGTTTTTGGGCCGCGGAAAGCTGAGCCAGAGCCTGGGTTTTTGCGGTCTGCAACTCCGCTTCAGCTTGAAGTTTTACGGCGGTAAGTTCCGCTTTGAGCAGACGGTTTTCTTCTTCAATTTTTCTGAGCCGGGTCAAAGTTGCTGCCTGATCGGAAGCCAGACGACGGCTTTTTTGCTGCAGATCGGAAAGGAGAATTTCTTTTCCTTTGAGTTTCCGGATCTCTTTGTTCAGCACCAGGATGTTTTTATTGGCTGTCTGCAAATCCATATCGCGTTTTGCAAGATCACTTCGGACACCTTTGAGAAGTTCCTCTTTTTGTTCCAATGCGGCGATCTTGAGTTTCATCTTGGCATTTTCATTTTCCCAAAGGATTTTAGCCTGAACAAGTTCCTGATTCTGTTTGCTGAGCTTGGCTGCTTCTGCCGCCTGGGGAGCAAGTTTTGCAACTTTGTTCTTCAAATCGGCGACCTGGACGGAAAGGTTTTGAGCGGCGGCCAGCTCTATGTTGAGTTTACGGAGCCGTTCAACCTCTTTTTTCAGCATATCGTAGTTGCTGAGGCGTGCTTTCAGGGTGTTGTTTTCTTCCCCCATAGGACGCAGACGGCGGACTTCCCGTTCCAGATTGTTCTTGACGGCATTGAGTTGTTCGTTGAAACTCTGTTCCCGGCGGAGCTGCTGTTTGAGGCCGTCCAGTTCCGCCAACCGGAGTTTGATCCGTGCCAGTTCCGCTTCCCTGGGTTTTGCGGCGTCGGCAGCCAGTTTATTCTGACGGTTTTCCGCCTGCAAAGCGGTAAAATTCTTTTGCAGTTCGCCGTAACGTTTGGCCAGTTCCCGGGAATCTTTGGAAATGCCGGTCAGATTTTTCAGTTGATTTTCGTAATTGATCCTCTGGGCGTGGAGTTTGCGGTTTTCGACGGCTGTTTCCTGAGCGGATTTTTCCATAGCGGCATATTTTTCATTGCTGATCTTGAGTTGTGCCTGAAGTTCTGCAATGTTCTGTTCCTGTTTCAGGAGCTGCTCTTTCATATTTTTTCTGTCGGCCCGGGCGGCGGTAAGGTTTTTGAAGTCCTCACTGTCCCGGAACTTCAGACGTTTTTTCAATTCGCTGTTTTCTCCGGTCAGTTTTTTCATTTCTGCAGAACTGCTGACCGAAAGCTGACGGACGGATTCAAGTTCCCGGTTCAGAATAGTGCTGTTGGCTTTTTCCCGTTCCAGTTCTTTGGTCAGACGTTTCAATTCGGCATCGTTACCGGCATTACGGGATTGAAGAACGGCATTCTTTTTCAATTCTCCGGAAAGCTGTTGACGGATTTTTTCCATATCCCGTTCCAGACGGATGGCTCTTGCGGCATATTCTTCGCCGTTTTTACGCAGTTGGAAGTTGGAATCCTGTAATTTTTTGTTTTCTTCCAGGAGTTTCCGGTTGGCAATGCCGCCAGCGGTGGACGAAGCAAGTTTTTCCCGGTATTTGTCCCGGAGAGAATTTAATTCTTTGTTGAGTGCATCGGCATTGCGGCGGCTTTCGGAGAGGAGTTTGTCAAGCTCTTTCAGGCGGCTTTGGGTACTTGCTGCGTTCCGGGCGGCACTTTCGAGTTCACCGGTACGGGCTTTCAGCTGATCTTGCAGAGATGCGATCTCACCGGTCAGAGTGCGTTTGAGATTTTCAAACCGGGCTTTTTCTTTTTTGAACAAAAGAGCTTCTGTATGCTGGGTGTTCTGACGTTGCCTGGCTGCTTCACTTTCCTTGCGTGCCAGATCCAGTTTGAGCCGCATTTCCACCAGTTGATCTTCAAGTTGGCGGAGTTTTGTATCGGGGAGAGCGAGTTTTTCTTCCTGTGCCCGATAGCGTTTTTCCAGGAGTGAATAGCGTTCATTCAGGATACGCTGGTCACGCAAAAGATTGCTGATCTCACTTTCGTAATTTTTGCGGGTTTCGTTTTTCCGGCGGAGCTCTTCCAGTTCAGCCTGAGCAAGTGAAAGAGTTTTACGCAGCTGTATGACTTCCTGATTTTTACCGAGAGAGGGTTCTTGCTGTTCTTCGGTTTTTTTATCTTTTTCCCGGGCGGCGGGGCCGAGAAAGGCATTCATCCGGCTGCTTTCTTTTTCGCAGTCGGCGATCCGTTCAGAGATGACCTTCTGGTTCCAGTCGGGGCGTGCCTGACGGACCATTTTATAGTATTCAAGAGCTTTGTTAAAAGCATCCCGTGCCTTGAGGTAATCCCCTTTGTCCCGGAATTCCTCACCGTTTTCGTAAGTGGTATATGCCATACGCCAGGCATCCCACGGTGAAAGCCGGGGCGTGCCGGAGCCGGCTGTGATCATAACAGTTGCCAGCAGCAGTGCGGCAATGATCTTACTTTTCATTCTGTAATAAACTCCTTGAATCTGTGACGCAATTTCAAATCAATGGAAAAAATGATGTCGGCACTGCCGTCATCCTGATAGGTACATTCATAGACTTTTCCTGCCGAATGAGCCAAGGCGACCAGGTCGGCACGTTGTGCAGGGATCGTGAGTTCCAGAACCTGCTGCTCACTCCCTGCGAGGACAGCAAGTCTTTCTTTGAGTTCCGCAAGACCTGTGCCGCTTTTGGTGGAAATGTAAAGAGCCTGGGGAAACAATCCCTTGAGCCTGGCAAGGAGCAAGGCATCTTCCCGGGGATCGATCAGGTCGGTTTTGTTGAAAACGATCTGGATCTTTTTTTCATCGGCCCCGATTTCTTTGAGAACATCGAGAGTGGTTTCCCATTCGCTTTCGAGCTGAGGTGAAGAAATGTCCAGCAGCAGAAGCAGAAAGTCTGCCAGTACCGCTTCTTCAAGGGTGGATTTGAAGGCTTCCACCAGTGAGTGGGGCAGTTTACGGACAAAACCCACAGTGTCGATGAGGACAAGTTCCGTGTGGTTTCCCAGATCCACTTTCCGGGCAGTGGGGTCAAGGGTGGCAAAAAGCTGATCTTTGACAAAAATATCAGCTCCTGTAAGGGTTTGGAGCAAAGAGGATTTGCCTACGTTGGTGTATCCGACAATGGCTCCCTGAGGCACAGGCCGCCGCTGCCGGGCCTTGCGGCCGGTGGTACGCTGTTTGCGGACGGATTCCAGTTCTTCGGTCAACTGCTGTATTTTCCGTTTCAGCAGACGGCGGTCGGTTTCGATCTGAGCTTCGCCCTGACCGCGGTTGGTGGCACCGCCGCCCCGCTGCCGGGAAAAGTGGCTCCACGCCCGGGTCAGGCGGGGAAGAGAATATTCAGCCCGGGCAAGGGCCACTTGAAGCACCGCTTCGTGAGTATGGGCACGGCGGGCAAAAATGTCAAGAATGATCTCTTCGCGGTCAGCCACGGGCAGCTGGACGAGCCGTTCCCAGTTACGCTGTTGTGAAGGTGTCAATGCGGTATCAAAGACGACACAATCGGCTTCACATTCCCGGATCAGATGGGCGATTTCCTCTGCTTTGCCGCTGCCCATCATATATTGGGCGTGAGGTGTCCTGAGCCGGACGATTTCCGGTTCAAGGGGGATCAGCTCTACATTTCTGACCAATTCAGCCAGTTCATCGAGCTGTTCCATAATTTCTGCATCGCTTTCATTACCTTGTGCGATGCCGATCAGGAACGCCCGGCGGACTTCATTGTTGGCTGCTGCGACTTCGATCATTTACTGAAGAAAAATTTGAGGATATCTTGAATGTAAACATCCCAGAAGTCCCAACTGTGGACTCCGGGGTGGCTTTCAAAAACGTAATCAGGATAGTTGTTTTTTTCAAAAGCACCTTTAAGTTTGAGGTTGTCCTGCCAGAGATAATCTTCAGTACCGCAGATCTGTATGATCCGGGGCTTTTGAGGAGCTTGTACCGCTTTGTCGAGAGCAGAAAACAGATCGTTGCCGTCGGCGGCAAGAAGTTCAGGAGAACCGAAAATATCTTCAAACTGCCACCCGGCGTACCGGGGATCGCCGAATTTGGCGGCGATATCGGTGACTGAGGACATCGCCCCTGCGGCGGCAAAGCGTTCCGGATGATTGAAAGCCAGCTTCAAAGCTCCGTAACCCCCCATAGAAAAACCTGCCACAAAGGTGTCTTCACGTTTTGTGCTGACGGGGAACATCTGCTGTATAAGAAGCGGAAGTTCCTCAGAAATAAAGGTCCAATATTTGAGACCGTGCTTCATATCGGTATAGAAACTTCTGCCGGCATCGGGCATAACCACCACCACGGGAAGATTGCCCATATACCGTTCAATGGAGGTGCGGCGCATCCAGGCGGAATAATCATCAGAAAGACCGTGGAGCAGATAGAGAACCTTGTATTCCTGATGTTTTCCCGGAGTTATGCCGTCAGCTTCATAGTGCTGGGGCATCAATACATTGATATTGCAAGCCTTGCCCAAAACGCTTGAGCGGATGAAACATTCCATAAAAGCCATATTCTTTGCTCCTTGTAAATAGATTTATTTCAGAATCCGAACTCCGGCTGTATAATACCCAGATCGTCGTCACTGTCTGAATTTTTTTCTTCACTTTTTTTAGGATTTCTTGCGGGGGCTTTGGCTCCCACAGGATCGACGGGAACATCTCCCAGAAGGGGGGTGTCATCGTTGGTTGCATCTTGGGAAAGAGGTTCTGTTTGAGGTACAACAGAGTCCTTTTTCGGGGATTTTACAGTTTTTTCCACAACTTCCGGTACGGTCGGCTGCTGCTCCGGCACTTCAGGAAGATCAACGGGTGGTTCAACAGGCTCTTTTTCCGGAATACCGGCGGCATCGGCGGGTTCCGGAGTCTCCGCTTCAGGCGGAAGTGCCGCTGTGACGGGGGCTTCTGCGGAAGGCGTTTCTTCGTCTTCAGAAAGTTCGGAAGCTCCTTCGCCTGAAATAAAGAATTTCAACTCTTCTTCAGTGAGATAGCGGCTATGGGTGATCTTGACAAAGGTTTTGGAGCCGAGCAATCCCCCCCGTGCTTTGGCAGAACGGACGGGAAACTCCATTAAATTGATTTCCCGGGTGGTGTTTTTGCCTTTGACGGTACATTCGGTCAGAATATAAATGGCATCTGCCCGGGGAGTCATAAGTTCAAGTTTGCATCCGTCGGGACAGAGTTGGTACTCCTTGTCCATAATGTAGCCGCCGATAGAGGTCCTTTTGCCATAGTACTTGCCGGTTTTGTTTTCCCGGTAAACAATGCCGAAAACAGTTTCCGCATCGTAACGGCGTAAATCATAAAGTTTGCCGATAAAGGCTTTATCTCCCGGCAGGGCGATGACCTTGTAGGTACCGTCTTTCTGAACACACAGAAGCCTGTCAAACTCATTGCAGACGATGGTATCGTCGCTTTTGACGGCGGTACCGATGTAGCCGTTTTTCCGATCCCAGCCCACTTTGATGTTGTTGAGAGCGGCGGCACTGCGGTCGATTTTTTCCAGATGTTCGATTTCGGTATGTCTGGGGAAATCCGGGCCGTATTTTTCGAGCAGAGCTGTCAGGTAGTCGATGGCGTAGTCTGTGAGATGAGCAAGTTTTTTACGCAGCTGCTTCATCTCTTCGAGGATCTCGGCCAGTTCTTTCTGGTTTTTCTCAATGTCGAACCGGGCGATCCGGCGGACGGGCAGGGCCAGAAGTTTTTCAACATCCTCATCGGTGACATCACGGCGGAGCTGTTCTCTGAAAGGTGCAACGCCCGTATGGACTTCAGCAATGGCAAGTTCGTGAGTTTCGCACTCTTCAATGCGTTTGTAGATACGGTTTTCAAAGAAGATCTGAGCAAGGGTTTTAGCGTGGAAAAGTTCCGATTGTCTTTCCAGAGCGATCTCCAGTTCCCGTTTCAAATAGTAGAGGAGCTTGTCGGTGTTGCGGTGCAGCACTTCGCTCACGCTCATAACGCAGGGCCGTCCCTCCCGGATCACGGTCAGATTGACGGAAACCGACTTGGAACAGTCCGTGTACATATAGAGGGCCTGCCGGGTCTTTTCAAGGTCGTAGCCCCGGGTGGGGGTGATTTCTATTTCGGCTTCAGCACTGGAATAATCTTTAACACTTGAGATCTTGATCTTGTTTTTGTCTGCGGCTTTTTCGATGGAAGCAATCAGACTTTCTGAAGTGCATACAGCAGGGATCTCTCTGATGATAAGTTTTTTATGTTTCTCATCCAGTTCGATTTTTGCCCGGAGTATGATTTTTCCGTTGCCGTCATCGTATTCAGATACATCCATAAGTCCGCCCTGACGGAAGTCCGGGTAGACGGCGAATTCCTCGGTTTTGAGAATACTGATCTGTGCCTGCAGCAATTCACAGAAGTTGTGAGGCAGAATGGTGGTCGCCATACCCACGGCGATACCGTCACTGCCCAGCATCAACAAGCTGGGGATCTTTACAGGAAGTACCACCGGTTCTTTGCTGCGGCCGTCGTAGGAATCCACAAATTCCGTGAGATCATCGTTAAAAA
The DNA here is from genome assembly GCA_045605205.1 of Victivallaceae bacterium. GTDB lineage: Bacteria > Verrucomicrobiota > Lentisphaeria > Victivallales > Victivallaceae > UBA1784. The sequence goes on along the minus strand of JAZUPO010000121.1, from coordinate 35,979 downwards.
GCACCTCCCGGCCCAGTTTTGAAAGGCCGCATTCAATGTAACGTGAGGCGGCGGCGGGACTGCCGGTAATGGGGTTCCCGTAGTTACCCTGCTTGATAATGTAGTATTCTTTGTTGGCAAGCACCACCAGTGCGTCGCCGATAGAAGCATCACCGTGAGGGTGGTAGTGCATCACATTGCCGATCACGTTGGCGGCTTTGTGTGTTCTGCCGTCGTCGATCTCTTTCAACGCCCAGAGAATACGGCGTTGAACGGGCTTCAAACCGTCATCCACATCCGGAATGGCACGGTCTTTGATCACATAAGAGGCATATTCCAGAAAGTTTTTGTCCACCATAGCCCGCAGATAGGCATCGTTGCCCCGCTGGTTGACAGCCTCGTCCCCGTCCGGCAGATCGGTTTCGGGGGTGATGGGTATTTCTTTTTCCTTGTCGTCACTCATATTTGCTTACCGTCAGATTGGTCATAATGTAGTCTTTGCGCTGGGGCGAATTGGGGCCCATATAGAACTTCAGCAGTTCCGGCACATTGCGCATACTGTCCAGAGTCACCGGCAGAAGTTTGATTTCATCCCCGATGAACTGAGCGAACTCTTTGGGTGAAATTTCACCCAATCCCTTGAAGCGGGTGATCTCAGCTTTTGAACCGAGCTTTGCTGCTGCGGCATCCCGTTCGGCTTCGGAGTAACAATAGTACTGCGAAGGTTTTTCAACTGGCTTGTCAGCTGCTCCTTCTTCCTCTTTTTTGCGGGAGCGGGCTCTGTTTTTGCTCTTTTCTTTGATGGCGGCTTTGGGGTCGCGTACCCGGAAAAGGGGCGTTTCAAGGACGTAAAGATGTCCCGTCAGCACCAGCTGTTCAAAGAAGGTGAGGAAAAAGGTGATAAGCAGATTGCGGATGTGCATACCGTCCACATCGGCGTCGGTTGCGATAATGACTTTGTCATAGCGCAGATTTTCAATATCATCTTCAATGCCCAATGCCTGAGTGAGAAAGTAGAATTCCTCATTTTTATAGAGCTCTTCACGGGTGGCACCGAAGCAGTTGAGGGGTTTGCCTCTGAGGGCGAAAATCGCCTGATTTTCTGTCTGACGGGATTGCTCAATGGAGCCTGCAGCAGAATCACCCTCAGTGAGAAAGATCATTGTTTCCCGGGGTTCTTCCCCCCGGGGCCATTTTTCGCCGACGTGATATTTGCAGTCTTTGAGTTTCGGGATACGCAGGCGGCTTTTTGCGGCACTTTCTTTTGAAAGTTTCTTGGCTTCCTGCATCTTGCGGTGGACGGACTCATTACGCTGGACCTTGTCGAGAATGATATCGGCAATTTCCAGATTTTTATGAAGAAAGTCCACAATGGCTTCACGGACGGCGTTCACAATGGGGGCCCGGACATCGGTGTTGCCCAGTTTATTTTTGGTCTGGGCTTCAAAAATGGGATCGGTGATCCGAATGGAAATGGCTCCCACCATACCGTCACGGACGGCATCGGCTTTGAAGTTTTTGCCGGAAAATTCATTGACTGCTTTAAGAAGTCCCTCTTTAAAAGCAGACAAATGGGTTCCCCCGTCATTGGTATACTGACCGTTCACAAAGGAAAAGCAGTTTTCCCCGTAGTTGTCGCTGTGAGTCAGAGCAAATTCAATGCCGAATTCAGCACTGTCGGAACGGTAGTAGATAATATCATACAAACGATCATCACCGGTTTCAACATTGAGGAGATCTTCAAGACCTTTGGCGGAGTAGTAACGCTGGTTTTTATAGAACAGCGAAAGCCCGCTGTTGAGATAGGCGTACATCCAGAGCCGTTTTTCCACATACTCGTTGCGGTAGACATAATTTTTGAACTGTTCCGGATCGGGACGGAAGGAGGTGAAGGTTCCGTTGCGTTCATCGGTTTCACCCTCGTCAGTGCTCTGAAGTTCGCCATAGGCAAAGCGGGCGGATTTGAATTTGCCGTCCCGGACAGATTTGACTTCAAAGTAGGTGGAAAGAGCGTTGACCGCCTTGGTACCTACACCGTTCATACCGATAGAACGGGCAAAGGCACCTTCAGCATATTTTCCGCCTGTATTCATCACAGAAACGCAGGCAACCACACTTTCAAGGGGAATGCCCCGGCCATAGTCCCGGACGGCGACCGTACCGTCGTCGGCGATTGAGATCTCGACCCTTTTTCCGGCCCCCATAATAAATTCGACGATACTGTTGTCGATAACCTCTTTCAAAAGGACATAAATGCCGTCATCCTGATGACTTCCGTCACCCAGACGGCCAATATACATACCCGGACGTTTCCGGATATGTTCAAGACCTGAAAGGGTCTGAATTGAACTTGCGTCGTATTCACCAGCCATAGTCGTAAAAACACCTCAAAAACAAATGATATCCCTTTCCGGAAGAAAGTGGATAAAAATCAATATATATTCCTTATAATATAACATAGAGAACCGCAAAATTCAAGGGGCAGAGAAAAATAGCTTCTTCTCAGAAGGTGTGAAAAAAGTTTTTTCTTTCAACAAAAACTTGAAAATCTTTTTTTCAGGCAGTAAATTATCTCAACGCTGAAAAAAACAAAAAGGCCTTTGCCCCCCACCGGACAGAGACGAACCGGAGTGCCGGGTGTGGAACGGAGCTGTTTTTTGTGCAGGCAAGGTGATAAAGTTAAATTCACTCTTGCAGAAATTTTTTGTTGTCAGAAAAGCAAACTGAGTTGTGAATAATATGAAAGGTTTTGAAAATGAATGAATTGATCGTCGGATCCTATAATTTGCGTACTCCCGGAGGAAAAGATCCCTTCCCGAATGACTGGGAAAGCCGTATGCCCCGGATCAGAGCGGATGTGGAAAGAATGGGGTATCATATTTTCGGTGCTCAGGAAACAATGGATTTTTACAACGATCATATTTGCCGCGACAATTCTTTTGCCGCTTTCGGTCACGGCCGTTGTGAAAATTCCGACGGCGAATCCTGCAATGTCTATTATGACACGGCAAGGCTCGAACTTCTTGAAAATGAAACCTTCTGGCTTTCGGAAACTCCGGAACGCCACTCTGTCGTTCCCGGAGCGATCTATCCCCGGATCTGCACCGCAGGTATTTTCCGGGATAAGGTGACGGAAAAGAAATTCATCTTTGCCAATACCCATTTGGAACACCGGGTCAAAGAGGTGCAGCAGACCCAATTGGAATACCTTTTTGCCCACCTGAAAAGTTATGAGAAATTCCCCCTGATCCTGACCGGGGATTTCAACGCTTATCCCGATGCTCCTGCGGCACGCTATGCAATGTCTCAGCTCAATGATGCCCGGGCTCTTTCCAAAGTTCCGGTGCTTCATTCCGGGGCTACCTATCACGGATATGTTTCAGACCCGGCTTTGAGAAGGCACACTGACCGGATCGATTACATACTTGTTTCTGAAGATATCCGGGTTGAACGTTTTGAAGTCGTTGACAATTTTACAGCTCCCGATACAGCATCCTCAGACCATTTTCCGCTTCTTGCGGAAATAAGTTTTTGAACAGATAAAGTTCTCTCAAAGCAACCTGCCAACTTAAAAGAGCTGTAAAAATAGAAAAAATTGCATCCATTCCTTATTGACTTTCACAAGGGAGTGAGTTATATTATAACAATTGTATTGTGGAATTGTGCCTGAATTTCAACATATTTATAATATAAAGGATGAAAAAATGAAGAAAATTGCAGAGTCCGTGCTTGCCGCAGTGAGCAAGAATCTGGAGGGCATCAAGAGTGCTATGTGTATGAAATCAGGGGATATCGAGATCTACCCTGCTTCCGTTCACAAGATCGGCGATGCCGCTGTTATGATGGGACGCAACAGCGAAGAACGTTTCCTGCTCGTTGTGGCCTATTCCGAAAAGACGATGCCTGCAGGTTTCGCCGGTGAAAAACTTGAGATCGCCGACGGCGGTGCCGCTCTGGTCGGTAAACTTGACAGTGTCAATGCCGCCGCTCTGCGTCAGCATTTCCCCTGGTGTGCTCCCAAGAGTCTGCGCAATGTGAAAACCACCGTGGGCTGCGGCGACCGTCTCGGTCTTGCTACCCCCGGACACGTGGCTGCCGCTGTGAAGTTCCAGGTTTCCCCTGTGATCGCTCAGCAGTCTATGCGTGAACTTTCTATGACCAACCGTACTTTCCGCTCTGTCGTGGATGATACCGTTTTCGGCGTTTTCAAGAGCGACTACCAGCTGGGCTGGGGTGCTGACGGTGACCACTTGAAGACCATTCCCGATATCGACGTGGCTCTGGAAGCCGGTATGCCGATGATCACTCTCGACCTTTCCGAAGTGATGAACGCCGCCGCCGGTGACTGGGAAGATGCCAAAGTCGATGCTGCTTTTGCTGAAATGTGCGGCGATTTCCAGAAACGCATTGCCGAAGATTACTTTGACAAAGAGTTCGTTATCGGTGAAAGTTCCGTCAAGATCGACGCTGCCACTGCCCGCCGCTGTGCTGTGATGTATACCGCAGCTCTTGATTTTGCTGTCAAAGTCTACGATCACCTGAAATCCAAACGGGGCGACGAGTTCGATCTGGAAATTTCAATCGACGAAACCACCAGTCCCACCCTTCCTTCACATCACCTCTACATCGTCCGCGAACTCCGCCGCAGCGGTGTGGAATTTTCTTCACTGGCTCCCCGCTTCATCGGTGAGTTCCAGAAGGCTATCGACTACATCGGCGACCTTGCCGAATTTGACCGTCAGTTCAAGGTCCACGCCCAGATCGCCAAAGCTTACGGCAACTACAAAGTTTCTGTCCACTCCGGCAGCGACAAGTTCGCCGTTTATCCCACCGTGGGGCGGGAAACCGGCGGCTATCTGCACCTCAAGACCGCCGGAACCAGCTGGCTGGTGGCTGTGACCGTTATTGCTGAGCACGATCCTGCTCTCTACCGCAAGATGCACAAGGCGGCTCTTGCCAACTTCAATGATATGCTCAAGCTCTATCACATCACCGCCGATATCACCAAGATCGCTGACGTGGACACTCTCCCTGATGCTGAACTGGTGAAACTGATGGATATGCCCGAAGCCCGTCAGCTGCTCCATATCACCTACGGTCCCATCCTGACCGGCGAACTCCGCGGCGAATTCTTCAAGGCTATGCACAAGCTGGAAAAAGAGTACGAAGCTGCCCTTGAAAAGCACTTTGACAAGCACCTTTCTCTGCTGGGCGTGCCCAAACGGTAATTTTACTTCAATACAGGAGAAATGATAATTATGTTTAATGCCATTCTCGCTACCGCCGCTCAGGCTGCCGCTCCCGCTGCCGGGAATGCAGCTGCCGGACAGGCGACTCAGACCAATCCCTTTGGTATGCTGATCCTTATGACCGGTGCTTTCATCCTGATGTTCTGGATGATGAGCCGTTCCAACAAAAAACAGCAGCAGAAACGTGAGGAACTTCTTGACTCTATCGTCAAGGGAACTGAAGTTATGCTTGCCAGCGGCATCTACGGCAAAGTGAGTGCTGTTCAGGACAAGATTTTCACCGTTGAGATCGCCGACCGGGTCTTTGTCAAGGTCAACCGGGCCGGTATCCACGATGTGATCAAACCTGAAGCTCCTGCTGAAGCTCCCGCTGAAAAGAAAGAGGAAACTGCTGACAAATGAATAACAGACCTCTCGTTTTGCGAACCGCGATCGTTGTCGTGGTGACGCTGGTTTTCTGTGCGGCGATGTATCCTCTGGTCCCCCCGGACTTTTATGATGCTTACGTTTCTGTACTGAAAGACAAAAAAGATGCTCAGGCCCTCAAACTTGTCGATGAGGCCAAAGAATTACAGAAAAAAGATCCTCAGCTCTACCAGTCTCAGGCTTTGCTTCAGGCTGCCGACAGCAAGGGGATCGACCTGACCAAAAAGGTCAAAGGTTCTGACTTGCAGGACAACCGTGATGTGATGAGTCTGGTGCGTAAAGAGGCTTCCAGCTCCATTCGTCTGGGACTTGACCTCAACGGCGGTGTGGAATTCATCCTGCAGCTGGTTCCCGATGAGGAGTTCCTCAAACGTCTGAAATCCGACGCCAAAGGCGGCGAGACCCGTGAAGAGGTCGAAGCCCGTATGCGTAATGAATTCGACCGCTACCGTGATGTGGCTATCGAGATCCTGCGTAAACGTTTGGAAGGTCAGAAGATCCACGAAGCTGAAATCGCTCCCTCCGGCGGCGACTATGTGGCTCTGCGTGCTCCTGTTGTTGCCAAAGATGAAAAGCTGAAACTTCTTGAACTGATCAAGATGAGTGCAAAACTCAATTTCCGCTTTGTTCATCCCGACAACCAGACTCTTGTGCAGAAATATCAGGAAGATCCCAAGAATTTCCGCATCCCCCGCGGTTATGAACTGATGAAAACTCAGGAATTCCGTGCCGGTGAAGCTCCCCTGATCCAGTATTTCCTTGTTGACCGTCACGTTGCTATGGACGGTAAAAACATCACAATGGCTATGGCCACCCGTGACCAGTTCGGTCAGCGCAAGATCGCTCTGCGTTTCAATCTGCAGGGGGCTGAACAGTTCGGTCGTATCACTTCCAACAACATCGGCCGTTCTCTTGCTATCGTCCTTGACGGCAAGCTCTACTGTGCTCCCCGGATCCAGGGGGCCATTACCGGCGGCAACGCTGAAATTTCAGGTTCATTCACCGAAGATGAAGCAAAAAGCATTGCCGATGCCCTTGTATCAGGCGGTTTCCCCTTCCAGATCAAGGTCAATGCTGTCTTTGATACCGACCCCCAGCTTGGTAAATCCAACGTTAAAAACGGTATCTGGGTGGGTATCATCGGTATGGTGCTTGTTTCCGTTTTTATGGTCATCTATTACCACGGAGCAGGTTTTATCGCTGTCTTTGCCCTGCTGCTCAATATGGTGTTGATCCTGGGCGCTATGGCTGCCTTTAACTGCACCCTCACTCTGCCCGGTATCGCCGGTATCGTGCTGACGATCGGTATGGCCGTGGACGCCAACGTGCTGGTCTATGAACGAATCCGTGAAGAACTTGCTTCGGGCAAGGGATTGCAGAATGCTGTTGACCGCGGCTATGCCAAAGCCTTTTCTGCTGTGCTCGATGCCAACGTGACCACTCTGATCACCTCTCTCATTCTGATGAATGTGGGTACTGGTGCAATCAAGGGTTTTGCTATTACGTTGAGTATCGGTATCCTGACCAGTCTCTTTACCGCTCTCTTTGTGACCCGTCTGGTTTATGATTACCTCTTCAAGTATGCCAAAGTTACCAAGATCACTATGCTGACCTTGTGGGACAAACTGGACATCAACTTTATCGGCAAGTGGCGTATCAGCGCTGTTGTTGTGGCTTTGCTGACACTCCTTTTGGTGGCAGTTGTTGCAGTCAAAGGCAAAGAAACTTTGAGTGTTGACTTCACCGGCGGTACTGTCGTGACTTTCAGCTATGCCGAACAGATCCCTCAGGAAGAGATCGAAAAAGTTCTCAAGAGCAGCGGTTACTCTCAGACCCGTGTGACTTACAAGTTCAATATCGGAGCGGGCGATTCTGCCAGCAAGGTGGAAATCCTTATCCGTGGCGACCAGACTACCGGTAATTCTGATTCAAGTCCTATGGATCGTATTCAAGCTCTGCTCAACAAGAGCTTCCCCAAAGCCAAATTTTCCGACGGGCTTGAAAGCTCTATCGGCGGTCTGATCGGTAACGAGTTCAAGAAGGCTGCGGCAATTGCCATTATCCTCTCTATGATCGGTATCGGTATCTATATCGCCTTGCGTTATGAGTGGACATTTGCTCTGGCTGCGACATTGTCACTCCTTGTGGACGTGATTATGGTATTGGCCGTTTTTCTGGCGATGGGCCGGACGATTTCTCTCTCTGTTGTGGCGGCGTTGCTGACTGTGATCGGTTATTCTGTCAACGACAAGGTGGTCGTCTTTGACCGTATCCGTGAGAACCTCGGTTTGGGCATATCCAAGAGCTTCCGCACTGTGGTGAACACTTCCATCAATCAGTGCTTGAGCCGTACTTTGATGACCAGTATCACCACCTTTATCACCGTGTTCGTCCTCTTTGTGGGCGGCGGTGCTGCGATCAATGACTTTGTGCTCATTATGATGCTGGGTGTGATCCTCGGTACTGCTTCTTCGATCTTTGTTGCAGCTCCTCTGCTCTGCCTGTGGCACAAGGAAGAACTGAACAACAATCTCCCCAAAGCTGCCAAGGAGGCCTGAAATGTTTGCTAATCTCGGTAAAATGGCCGAACTTATGGGCCGTGCCAAGGAAATTCAAAACGAGATGAAGCGTTTTAAGGAAGAAATGCCCAATCTTGAATTTTCTGCAACCGGTATGAACGGTGCCATTAAAGTGACCGTTACCGGCGACTTTGCCGTCAAACAGATCGAAATCGCCCCGGGAGTTGGAAATGCTCCCGAGTTGGCTGTGGAGATCCAGCGGGCAGCCAATACGGCTCTGCTTTCTGCCAAGCAGAATATCCAGCAGCGTATGAATGAGATCACCGGCGGTCTGGGAATCGATTTGCCCGGCTTGATGTGATCCCTTGAAACTTTGCTATGAGCAGTTCCTATCCTGAAACTTTGGAAGAGCTGATGAATTCTCTGCGTCAGCTGCCCGGTGTCGGACGCCGGGCAGCGGAGAGATTGGCTCTGGCTCTTTTGGAGTGGGATCAGGAGGAACTGCACCACTTGAGCGGCCTTATCGGAACTCTGCCCGATAAGGTCACCCGCTGTCCCCAATGTGCAGGATTGGCGGAAAATCACCAGCTCTGTCCCGTTTGCCTGGATGACTCCCGGGACAAATCCACCCTGTGTGTGGTGGAGTCAATGAGCCAGATGTTGGCTGTGGAGTCAGGCGGTCACTACCGTGGACGTTATCTTGTCCTGGGGGGCAAGATATCGCCTCTTGACGGTGAGGATGGCTCAGGATTGAATTTTGATCTTCTGGAACAGATACTCCGGAAAGGAGAGGTCCGGGAGGTCATTTTAGCTTTAAGCTCTGATGTTGAAGGCCGTGCCACGGCAGCTTATCTTGCAGAACAGATCAAAAATTATACCGTCCGGGTTTCCCGTCCTGCTTCCGGACTCCCTGCCGGAGCAAATCTTTCTTATGCCGACGGTGCCACTATTGCTGCCGCATTCGCCGGAAGAATCCCCCTGGATGAAAAAATTTGACAATGCAAAAGACCTCTTATACCGTTGAACTGAACTCTGAGCAGATCGAACATTTGCAGACACTCCTTGAAGAAAGAGGATGGGAACTTTCTGTTGCTCCTTATGCCGTTTTCCGGGCAAAAAAAGACAAAACCAATGTCACTGCCTACGAAAGCGGCAAAACTGTCGTTCAGGGTAAAGGAAGTGATGAATTTATTGAATTTATCCTTGAACCGGAAATATTGCACGATATCGTGGTATTTCCTGATGAAAGTGAAAATACACCTGAAATCATCACGCCTCACGGCGGCATAGATGAAAGCGGAAAAGGTGACTTTTTCGGCCCTCTGGTCATTGCCGGAGTCAGCGTGACCCCTGAGACAGGCGGGAAACTCCGTGCTCTCGGTGTGTGCGATTCCAAAAAAATCACTTCAGATAAAAAAATCGCCCAGCTGGCGGTGGAAATCAAAAAATGTGTGGGGGAAGAAAATATTGCCGTGGTCTATTTCAAGATGGAAACCTATAACCGTCTTTACACCCAATTCGGCAATTTGAACCGCCTTCTTGCCTGGGGACACGCAACTGTTATTGAAAAACTTCTTGAAAAAAATCCTTCTGTTCCCCGGATGCTTTCAGATCAGTTTGCTGATCCTTCTCTGATCAAACACGCCCTTATGGAACGGGGACGGCAGATCATTATGGAACAGCGTACCAAGGCTGAAAGTGATATCGCCGTTGCCGCGGCAAGTATCCTTGCCCGTGACCGCTTTGTTCAGTGTATTGCCGCCCTTGAGGAACAGACCGGATGTACGCTCCCCAAAGGAGCCGGTGCCAATGTCAAGGCTGTGGCCGCGGAAATTGTGGAAAAATCCGGTGCTGACGGCTTACGCAGATGTTGTAAAACTCATTTCAAAACCTTTGACGAGGTGCTCAATGGGTGTTGAAATAGAACGGAAATTTCTGTTGAAAGATCACTCCTGGCAAAAACAGGTGACCGGTGTGCCAAAAAAGTTGACTCAAGGGTATTTCCTGCGGGCTCAGGGAGGACCTACTGTCCGGGTGCGTATTGCTGATGATACGGCGTTTCTTACTGTCAAAGGACGTTCCAAAGGAACAGAAAATCTGACCCGCAGCGAGTTTGAGTATCAGATCCCTCTTGAAGATGCCGCTGCTATGCTTGAAGAATTGTGCGGTAAACGGGTGGTCAAAAAATTACGGTACTGTATTGAAGCTGCTGACGGCTTTTTGTGGGAAATAGATGAATATCTCGACCTTAATGAAGGCCTTTTTACCGCCGAAATAGAATTGCCCGATGCTGACACGCCTTTTGAAAAACCTGTTTGGCTGGGGGAGGAAGTGTCCGGAGATAAACGTTATTCAAACGGTTCTTTGAGTGTTTCGCCTTTTTCAGAATGGGGGAAAGATGAGTAACGACGGATTCCTTTTTGAACCTGAGGCTCCGGAACGTCCCCTGGCAGACCGGATGCGGCCCGAAGCTCTTGACGAGGTGGCGGGGCAGGAACACTTGCTGGGACAGGGAATGCCTTTGCGCAAGATGGTGGACTCGGGAAAAATGTTCAGCTTCATCCTGTGGGGCCCCCCGGGCTGCGGAAAAACCACTCTGGCCCGTATTCTTGCCAGTCAGTCCAGTTTGCACTTTGTGGCACTTTCAGCTGTTTTTTCCGGCGTGGCAGATCTGCGTAAAGCCTTTGATGAAGCGGCACGCCGCCGGGAACACGGCGAAGGGACCCTTCTTTTTGTGGATGAGATCCACCGTTTCAACCGTGCCCAGCAGGATGGGTTTCTGCCCTACGTTGAGGACGGAACTGTGGTGCTTGTGGGAGCGACTACTGAGAATCCTTCTTTTGAGTTGAACAGTGCACTGCTTTCACGATGCAAGGTCTTTGTCCTTAAAGCTCTCAGCAATGCTGCTCTTGAACAGATCATTCAGCGGTCGGAAGTTCTGATGGGACGCTCTCTGCCTGTGACGCCAGAGGGCCGGGAACGGCTGCTGGAATATGCTGACGGAGACGGCAGATATCTGATCAATCTCCTTGAAAGTATTTATGCTCTGGCAGGAGAAAATGAAATTATGGGCCCTGATGAGGTGGCTCAGTCCCTTCAGCACCGTTCTCCCATTTACGATAAAGACCGCGAGGGACATTACAATTTGATCAGTGCTCTGCATAAGTCACTCAGAGGTTCTGATACAGATGCGGCACTTTACTGGGCTGCCCGGATGATCCAGGGCGGGGAGGATCCTTTGTATCTGCTCCGCCGTCTTACCCGCTTTGCCGCTGAAGATGTGGGACTTGCCGATCCTATGGCTTTGCAGCTTGCGATCTCTGCCTGGGATACCTATGAAAGACTGGGGTCGCCCGAGGGAGAACTTGCTATTGCAGAGTTGATCGTTTTTCTGGGAACTGCTCCTAAATCCAACGCTGTTTACAAGGCGTGGAACAGTGCGGTCAAAGCTGCCCGGGAATCCGGTTCTCTGACCCCGCCTGCCCATATTCTCAATGCTCCCACCAAGCTGATGAAAGAGATCGGATACGGGGCCAATTATCAATATGACCACGATACCCCCGAAGGATTTTCAGGGCAGAATTATTTTCCTGAAAAAATGGGCCGCCGTTCTTTTTATAAACCTGTGGAACGGGGATTTGAAAGAGAAATCGCCCGAAGGCTTGCTTACTGGGAAAAATTACGCAATGAAAAGAATAAGCCCCCCAGCGGGACTTGAAAAAATCACCTTTCAATGGTATTTTATAGAGAAGTAAATTTCTCTTGTTACAGCAACCTAAATTTAAGGAAGAATTTGTGCTTATGAAACGCATACTTTTTCAGGGCGATTCCATTACTGACGCCGGACGCAACCGTGAGACTCTCCCCGAATCCAATGCCGGATACGGCACCGGTTATCCCTCTTTTGTGGCAGGACGTATTTTTGCCGATCATCTGGGCAATGACTACAACATCATCAACCGGGGAATTTCCGGCAACCGCGTGGTGGATCTTTATGCCAGGTGGAAGGTGGATTGCCTCAATCTGAACCCCGATGTGTTGAGCATCCTGATCGGTGTCAATGATACCTGGCACGAAAAATCCGAGCGGAAAAACGGCGTGGAAGTGGACCGTTACAAACAGATTTATGATATGCTCCTTGAGTGGACCGTGAAAACACTTCCTGAAATCAAACTGGTGCTGATGGAACCCTTTGTTCTCGAAACCGGTGCTGTTACCGCCGACTGGCTGCCCGAAATTGCTGAACGGGGTGAAGTGGTCAGGGAACTTGCCGCCAAGTACAATGCCATTTTTATCCCCTGTCAGCAGATCATCAACGATGCCGCTGCCAAAGCCGGTGCCTTTGAACTGATCCTGCGGGATGGTGTGCATCCCAGCGTTATGGGGCATCAGGTTCTCGCCGATGCCTGGCTTAAGTATGCCGGTTCTCTGATCTGAAAAAAAGAAGGAGTTTATGCCTTATGCAGGAGTTGATCCGTGAACTTTTGGTCAAGATCGGTGAGGATCCCCGGCGGGAAGGACTGATCAAGACCCCGGAACGGGTGGATCGCAGTATGCGTTTCCTCACCAGGGGATATACCCAGGATCTCAAGACTGTTGTCAACGGTGCCCTTTTTGAAGCGGAATCCGATGATATGGTTATCGTCAAAGATATTGAGTTTTTCAGTATGTGCGAACATCATCTGCTGCCCTTTTTCGGACGCTGCCACGTGGGATATATTCCCAACGGAAAAATCATCGGCGTAAGCAAGGTGGCCCGTATCGTGGATATGTTTTCACGCCGCCTGCAGGTGCAGGCACGACTGACCCGCGAAATTTCTTCTGCTCTTGAGGAGATCCTCAATGCCGAAGGCGTGGGCGTGGTTATGGAAGCACGCCACTTGTGTATGCAGATGCGGGGCGTGGAAAAGCAGAATTCTGTTATGACCACCAGTTCTATGCGGGGCAGTTTCCGCCGTTCACTTGCCACCAGAAACGAATTTACCAGATTGATCCGCTGAGCGGAACAAAAGCTGCGGGGAGTAATTGAAATGAAGAAAAGTTGTATCTTTCTCCTTATGGGGACACTCTTTGTGTTGACACTGCTTACCGGGTGTGTCGAGCCGGTTGTCTTTGCTGAAGTTTTGCAGCTGAAAAAGGGAGATAAAGTTTATACTGCCTACAATATCTGGTACGAAGATCCTGAAGCTATCGACTGCCGGAACATCCAGCGGGGATCCTTTATTCCTGTGGGAACTGAGGTCATTCCTGTTGAAACGACGGCGTGGAACAAGATTATTTTCAAAGACAAAGCCGGTAAGAAGTATACCATTTGTTTTTCCAGCGATTACCGTCTTTGTCCGATGGCGGATTATATCGGTTACACATTTACAACTAAAAGCCGTGAAGAGCTTTTCAAAGGAGTGGACCCCAAAATCCGGCTGCGGATCCTCAGGGGTGAAGTTGTCCCCGGGATGAATCTTGAACACGTCAAGATGGCCTACGGATTGCCTCCCGCGATCAGAACTCCTGATCTGCGCAATGAAAGCTGGCTCTATTTTCTTAATGAAACCGACACTGTCCGCGTTGTACTGCGGGGCGGCATTGTCCGTAATGTTTTGAACTTCAATGAACCCCGCTGAGCTCCATTTTACCGCGGAGGAACTGCTGCGTTCAGGTGCCGGAGTCTGGCAGGAGAGGGGTGTCGATGTGACGGGTGTCTTTACCGATACCCGGATCTCTGCTCCCGGAGCTCTTTTTGTGGCTCTGGCAGGAGAACGCTTTGATGCCCACAATTTTTTAGAAAAGGCGGTTGCTGCCGGAGCTGCGGCCTTGTGTGTGGAGCGTTCCAAAGCACATCTGGCTCCCGCCGGGATCCCGCTCCTGCTTGCTGACAACACCCTTGAAGCCTATCAGCGCCTTGCTGAATTCCACCGCCACCGTTTTACGGGTGTGACGGTTTTCGGAATCACGGGGAGCGTAGGAAAAACCAGTGTCAAAGAGATGCTCCGGGCCATTTGCACTGCCGCGGCAGGAGGTGAAGAAAAGGTGCTTTGGACTCTTGAGAATACCAATAATCAAATCGGTGTCCCCCTTAATCTTTTCCGTTTGAATCCTCAACACCGTTATGCAGTCCTTGAAGCGGGAACCAATCACTTCGGTGAGATTGCTCCTCTGGGCAGAACCATTGTTCCCGATGTGGCTCTTGTGAATTCAGTGGCTCCCTGTCATCTGGAATTCCTGAGGGATCTGGAGGGGGTCGCTGAGGAAAAAAGTCATATTTGCGATGCTCTTTCTGCGTCGGGAACTGCTGTGTTCCCTGCCGAATGTCCCCAGTTGGATATTCTGAAACGCAATGTTTCAGGACGGATAATGCTTTTTGGAAAAGAACGCGGCGATATACGCTGTACCTATCTTGGCGGTTCTCTCAAAGGAAGTACCGTAAAAATTTCTTTTCCCGGCGGAAAGGAGCTTGCTTTTGAACTTCCTTTGTCAGGAGCTCATCAGGCAATGAATGCCGCCGCCGCTGCCGCTGCCGCTTTTGCCGCGGGGATCCCACCCGAAACGATTGCAGCCGGTCTGGCAAAAACGGTTCTTCCCGGGGGACGGAACCGGATTTTCCGTTCCGGGAATGTGACTTGTATTGATGATACCTACAATGCCAATCCGGTTGCTGTATGTGCCGCTTTGAGAAATTTGAAAGAGTTTGCTGATCCGGAAAAACTGGTGCTGCTCCTGGGGGAAATGCGGGAACTCGGCGAAGCTGCTCCCGCTGCTCATCAAGAGGTGAAACAACTGGCAGATGAACTTTTTCCCGGGACAAGAAAGATCTATGTGGGCTCTTTGTACGGTGATGATGCCTTGCCCGATGCCGCTGCGGCTGCTGAAAAAGTTGCCCGTATCCTCCGGGAGGGAGACTTGCTTTTTGCCAAAGGTTCCCGGGGAGTCGGACTGGAAAAGGCACTTCCCGCTGTGGATGAACTTTTATGAGTATTTACGGTCACATTCTGGGCGAATTGCTCCTTGAGGAGCGGAACGTCTCACACCTTTGCAGTTTTTTTACCGCTGATTCACGGCGGGTCATTCCCGGATGCGGCTTTGTTGCCATTCCTGGAACAGCTTTTGACGGTCACGATTTTATCCCCGCTGCTCTGGAAAAAGGAGCTTCACTCATCGTTATGGAAAAGGAGCTTCCTCTGCCTGAAGGAACTCCGGTGTTACGGGTGAAAGAGTGTGCCGCAGCCTTTGCACTGCTTGTGCGTTTTGCCGCAGGAGAACCGGATCGTTCTTTGAGATTGCTTGGAGTCACGGGAACCAACGGCAAGACCACAACAGCCTTTTTGCTGGAACATATCCTCAATGAGACAAAAGTAAAATGCGGTCTTGTTTCCACTGTGGAATACCGTACGGGGAAACAGATCATTCCGGGGGACAGGACGACTCCTGATTCAGCGACACTCTTTTCGCTTTTCAAAGAGATGAAAGAAAATGCTCTTTCTGCCGCTGCTATGGAACTTTCAAGTCACGCCCTCGTGCAGAACCGGGCCGCAGGTATACAACTTGAAGTGGGGATTTTTACCAATCTTACCGGAGATCACCTGGATTATCACGGAGATATGGAGAACTACTATCAGGCTAAAAAAAGACTTTTTACCTCTTATCTTGCTCCCGGAGGTACTGCGGTCATCAATTGTGACGACCCCTGGGGCGAAAGACTTTACCGGGAACTTGACGGAAAAGACAGAATTTGGGCTTTTTCAATGGAAGATCGGGGGAATTGCCGTATCAAAGAGTGTGAACTTCAAAGTTCCGGTGTGAGATTCACCCTTGAATATCCCGGCGGTGAAGTCGTTATTTCTTCAAATCTTGCAGGTTCTTACAATGTCCGCAATCTTGCGGGAGCCGTTTTGACGGCTCTGGCTCTGGGAGTTGAACCGGATGGGATCAGAAAGGCTCTTGAAGTGCCTGTACGGGTCCCCGGACGGCTTGAATCTTTTTCCCTGCCCAATGGAGGGACTGCCTATGTGGATTATGCCCATACCGATGATGCTCTTGTGAATGTGCTTCAGGCAGTGCGGCAGATCACACCCGGGAAACTCCGTGTCCTTTTCGGAGCCGGTGGTGACCGGGACAGAACAAAACGTCCCCGTATGGGCAAGGCGGCGGCAGAGTATGGAGATTTTCTCTATGTGACATCAGACAATCCCCGCAGTGAAGATCCGCAGACCATTATAGAAGAAATCCTTTCAGGTATTCCCGCAGGGACTCCTTGTGAAGTGATCCCCGCCCGGGATGAGGCTATCGCCCGGGCTCTGGGGGGATGCCTTCCGGGGGACGCCCTGGTGATCGCAGGAAAGGGCCACGAAAATTATCAGGAAATCAAAGGCGTGAAGCACCCTTTCAGCGATATTGAAGAAATAAAAGCCTTTATCAGAGGAAAAATCCTATGAATATCCTTATCAAAAATGCTGTACTTGATAACAATATTACGGATATCCTTGTCGAAAACAAGGTCATTTCCCGTATTGCTCCCCATATTGAAGCTCCCGGAGCAAAAGTCATTGAATGTGACCGTCATCTGGCAGCTGTACTGCCCTTTTACAACACCCATACCCATACGGCAATGAGTTTGCTCCGGGGATATGCTGACGATCTGGCCCTTTTTACCTGGCTCAATGAACATATCTGGCCCGCTGAAGCTAAAATGGATGCCCACGATATTTATGCCGGGACCCGGCTGGGGATCCTTGAAATGATCAAATCAGGCTGCTGCTATTTTAATGAAATGTACTGGTTCCCGGAGGAAGGGATCCGTGCCGCAGGAGAAATGGGTGTCCGGGCGGATATCGGACTTGTGCACCTGGCTCTGCCTGGCAGTTCCACTGCCAGAAGTGCGGAACAAATCAGAGAAGATGCCTTGAAATTACGCAATGATATCCCTGACGGTGTCCGGATCGCCCTTGCCCCTCACGCCATATATACGGTGTGTGAAAGTGCCCTCAGAGATGTGGTGCAGGTGGCGGCAGAATTGGAAATGCCTCTGCATATCCATTGTTCCGAAACTTTGCGTGAGGTGGAAGATTGCCGCAGAGAACATAACGGATTGACTCCTGTGGAATACCTTGATTCAATGGGCGTGCTGAGTGAAGGTACATTTCTGGCTCACTGTGTCCACCTGACCGGGCACGACCGTGAGATCATTGCTGAGCGTAAGGCAGTTATCTGCCACTGTCCGGTTTCCAATATGAAATTGTGCAGCGGCACTTTTGATTTCTCTGCTGCTCAGAGCAGCGGATGCCGCATTACCATCGGTACGGACGGAGCCAGTTCAAACAACAATCTGTCTATGGTGGAAGAAATGAAATTTGCCGCTCTTGCGGCTAAACTTCAAAGTTCCGATCCCACAGCCGGAAAGGATGAAGATATCTTGCGGTGTGCCACTCTGAACGGTGCTGCTGCCGCCGGAGTCAATGGGGGTATCGCCGAGGGATGTGCTGCCGACATACTTCTTGTTGAACTGAACCATTGCCGTATGGTCGGTGATTACAATCTGAGTGCCAATCTTGTGTATTCTGCCGATTCCAGTGTGATGCACACCCTTATCTGCAACGGCAAAGTGATTATGGCAGATCATCGCGTCCCCGGCGAAGAAGAGATCATCGCCGATGCCCGGAACTGCTGTAACAAATTCCGGCGCTGAATGCAGAAAATTTACGGACTTGGTGCAATATGTTGATGAAAATAATCGTGGTGGGTAAACCTAAAGATAAGACCCTCGGTGCAAAGGCGGCGGAGTTTGTGAGCCGCTGCGGCGCTTACGGCAAGGTGGAATGTGTGGAACTGCCCGATTCCGACGTGGCAAAGGAAGGCAAGGCTCTGATGCGGGAACTGGAAAAGGAAAAAAACAGCTTTGTCTTTGTGCTTTCTGAAGAAGGCAAACTTTTTACCACGGCTGCTTTTGCAGAAAAAATCGCTTCGATCGACCGAAAAATGGTCTTTATTATCGGCGGCCCTTTCGGGCTTGCTTTTGAAGTCAAGGCCAAAGCCGATATCCTCTGGTCACTTTCACCTTTGACCTTTACTCACGAAATGGCCCGCTTTCTTTTGTGTGAGCAGCTTTACCGTGCTTTGAATTTCAACGCAGGCGGCTCTTACCACCACATTTGATCTGCTGCAGCTTTTGCCGCCAAAGCGGGCAGTTCGTCCGCAATAACCGCTCCGTGTCCCAGATCACCTGCCGCACCGTGCAAAAAGACTCCTAAGCGGGCTGCATTGGGGATATCCTGCATCCGGGCCGCCAGGCCTGCAATGATTCCGGCAAGGGTATCTCCTGAACCTGCCATTGCAAGTTCGGGACCGCCTGAGCCGTTGACAGTCACTTTACCGTCGGGAGTTCCCACGCAGGTGTGAAATCCTTTGAGAACAACTGTTGCCCCCAGACGGCGGGCGAGTTCTGCTGTAAATTCTTCACGGCTTGCTGTCTGGATGATCCCGAAGGCCTGAGCCAGCCTTGCTGCTTCTCCCGGATGAGGCGTCAGCACCGCATCAGAACGGTAGTTCCACAAGTTTCTGTTACGGGCCAAAAGGTTCAACGCATCGGCATCAAGAATCACTGGACCAGGGAAATTGAGGACCCTTTTCAGCAGAGCAGGGGAAACGCCGCTGCTCCAGCCGCATCCGGCACAAAGAACATCGCTTCCTGAAACAGCATCAGAATTGATTTCAAGGCTTTCAGGGGGCAGGGCTCCTGTTACATCGGGTAAAACCTGACGGCAGATCAATGCCGCCGGAAGTGGAGGCAGTAAAGGGGATTTGACAGTAATAAGACGAACCAGTCCGGAAAAGTAAAGGGCTCCTTTGGCTGCCAATACTGCCGCTCCGGGATACTGGGTGCTGCCGCAGAGAATGAGGACTTTACCGCTGCTGTTTTTGTGAGCTTCGAGCTCCCTGCGGGGGAGAAGTTTGGCTGCATCAGGTGCCGAAAAAAATTCATAAGGCAGGGCATCTTGAACAGAGTATGATTCAACACCGATAGGCACGACTGTGATCTTGCCGCAGTATTTTTTGCCTTCTTCACTGAAAAGTCCCTGTTTGGGGAGCCCGAAAGTGACAGTTATGTCTGCTTTGACAGTTTCTGCAGAAGCCTTCCCTGTGTCCCCGTCAAGGCCGCTTGGCAGATCGAAAGCGACAACAGGACAGTTTGAACGTTTCATCATCCGTAAGGCACCGGCAACAGGTTCCCGGATCTCTGTTCCTGTGAAACCGATCCCCAACAGGGCATCCACGATCAAATCTCCGGGGGTAAAGTCAAAATCGTCAACGGAACAGATATTGAGGCGGGGAGCAAATTTGCTGTAAGCCTCTGCTGCCGCACCCTTGAGTTGTGAAAGATCCCGGAAAGGAATCAAAACGTGGGGCGGTGCAGTCAGACTTCCCGCACAAACAATGGCGTCCCCTGCATTATTTCCGCCGCCGCAGAAAAAAACGACCCGGAGGAAGCGGGAAAGGGCAAATTTTTCAATGACAGCTGCCGCTCCGGTGCCGGCACGGTACATAAGCCGGTATTCCGGTATTCCGAGTCCGGCTGCTTTGGCTTCAAGAGCCCGCATAGCGGAAACTGAGATGATCTTCATTCTGTTTCGGCAGTTGATTTTTCCGTTTTCCGGAAAAGATTGGAGCAGATAAAAAGAATCACTCCCACGCAGATGGCACAATCCGCAATGTTGAAAATAGGATAGTGGTACACATCATAATAGTGGACGTGAAAGAAGTCGATGACAGAACCGTACCAGAGACGGTCAATGCTGTTGCCAAGAATGCCGCTTTCAATGAAAGCCAAAGCCCAGTAACGTTCAGGGTATCCTTCGCACCAGCGGCGGAAAAAGAGAATGATACAGATGCCGGCTATGACACCAAAGGTCAGAAGCAGCCAGGGGAAGCCCGCCAGCAGACTCCAGGCGGCTCCCGGGTTGTGGACATAAGTCAGATTGAACCAGCCGGGGATCAACGTGATGGACTGCCCCAGCTCCATAGTGGCACGGGCAGTGAGTTTGCTTCCCTGATCCAGTAAAAGGAAAAAAAACACCAACACCGAACAGAAAATCAGCAGGCGTTTTTCTTCTTTTGAATGGGCAATGATACGAGCGGACACTTTTTCAGAATTCCATTTCTTCTCGTTTTGTTTTGCACTTGATGCAGAAAACAGCATAAGGACGCACTTTCAGACGTGCTTCAGAGATCATTTCACCGCAATCCTGGCACTTGCCGTATTCACCGTGAGCCAATCTGTGGAGAGCATCTTCAATCAGGGTGAGGACGTCGCCGTCTTCAGAGAGCTGCCGCAAGCCGATCTCGTGGCTGGCACTGTCGCTGGAAACGTCTGCCATATGAGTGGTGACACCCCGCTTGGAAGCACCGCTGCGGTCAAGAATTTCATCGGAACGGACACGGATATTATTACTGACCTGATCATAAGCAGCCATCAGGGCGTTGTAGTATTCCAGTTCTTTACCCGTGTAACTCAGGGGACCTTTCTTCTTCGCCATAAAACTGTGTTCTCCTCTGTTAAGTTGTTGCATTTCAATGTGCATTTACATAATATAACACAGAAAAACACATATGTCAAACTGAAAAACGCACGTGGATCACATCGCCGTCCTGGACGATGTAACTTTTTCCTTCAATTCTCAATTTTCCTGCCAGCTGAGCTTTGTTCCAGGAACCGCATTCTACCATATCTTCGTATGAAACAGTTTCCATACGGATGAAGCCGCGGCACATATCAGTGTGGATCTTTCCGGCAGCCTGGGGAGCGGCAGCTCCCTTGACAACAGTCCAGGCACGGGATTCCATAGGGCCGGCAGTGAAAAAGGTAATGTAGTTGAGCAGACGGTATCCGGTACGGATGACCCGGGAAAGACCGGATTCGGCAATGCCCATTTCTTTGAGAAATTCGGCTGCTTCTTCGGCGGAAAGTTCAGAAAGTTCCTCTTCGATCTTGGCACAGACAGGAATGACCTCCATCTGATGTGAGGCGGCACATTCGATCAGCCGTTTGGCATCGGGATCTGCGAGGAAGGCCTCCCCCACCTGGGTGTCGCCCACATTGGCACACACAAAAGCAGGTTTTGTACAAAGCAAGCCCATACTTTCCACAAGTTCAACTGCTTTGGGGGATTCCCGGTCATAATCGGGACGCTGACCGGCATTGAGCTGGTCGATGAATGAACGGACAAGTTCAAGTTCAAATTTGGCATCTGCATCACCGGAACGGGCGGTTTTGAAAGCCCGGTCGCGGCGTTTTTCAAGAACTTCAAGGTCAGCAAGCATAAGCTCGGTAAGGATCGTTTCAAGGTCGGCAACAGGATCACATTCGCCGGCAACGTGGACGACATCGGGATCTTTGAAAATACGCACAACGTGAGCAATAGCATCCACGTTGCGGATATGGCCCAAAAACTGATTGCCCAATCCTTGACCGGCACTGGCACCCCGGACAAGACCGGCGATGTCAATAAATTTCAAACTTGAGGGGACGATCCTGCCGGAGTTTTCCATCTTGGCAAGGACTTCAAGTCTTTCATCGGGAACAGGAACGATCCCGGTGTTGGGTTCAATGGTGCAAAAAGGAAAATTGGCGGCTTCAGCACCGCCCCGGCACAAAGCATTAAAAAGCGTGGATTTACCCACATTGGGCAAACCCACGAAACCGCAGGAAAAACTCATAAGTAATTACTTTCTAAGAATTAGCTTTCTCAGTGAGTGGGGGCAGGAATGGCATCCCGGTCAAAAACAAAACTGTGCCAGTCGTGTTCCACATCAATGACCCACGCCGGATACATAATGGGACCGTAACCGGGGCCGAAACCTTCAGGCGTTTCCGGACAGTTGGGCAACGGGAAGGGGAAAGTGACGATATCAACGACGCCAACACCGATACGGGCCAGCACAAAGGCTACTCCGCGGAGGGGACCGTAGGTGATTCCGGCAACACCGCCTGCACGGTTTTTGACGTCATACATCTGGATGAAAAGTTCTGCAGGGCTGAAGGCCACATTGGCAATGCCGCGGCCGAGTTTTTCGAGGGGCTTTAATATGATAGCACCTTTTTCATTTTCAGGTGAGGCAGGAAGCTGCTGAGCCTGAAGAGAAGTAACTGCAAAGACACCCATCAGCATAAGTGCCGCCAACAACATCTTTGAGAATTTCATAAAACATTCCTCTGGTGTTTTTTTGCGGGTGCTTCGGAATTACCCCATACATCCGCAATTGTTCAATAATAAATATCCAGTATGAAATATAAGTTCAAAAGGCGAAAAATGCAAGGCGTTTTTTCAAAAAGTTCTGTTTTTTTTCAAAAAAAGTCGTTGAAAAGAGAAAAAAGAGAAAACAGCCTTTTGAAAACTGTTTCCTCTTTTGATAAAACAATGCAAATACAAGAGTATTATCTTGCTGCAGGCCTTGCGATTTCAGCCAGGGGATCAAAGTCCTCGGCACAGTAACCGCAGGGGTTGTGACGGATCCAGCCTTCGGCGAAATCGCAGAAGCCGGAAAGTTTGCCCATCGCTTCGCAACGTTTCTGCATATCATCCAGATAAGCATCCAATCCCTGAGAGGCATCCAGCCACTCTTTCTGGGAGCGGTGGCAGTTCAGGAAGGCACGTTTCTTTTGGATGACACCGGTCACGTCGACGAACACATCGGGGATCACGGGCTTGTTCAGCTGATCTTTCAAGCTCAGGGGCAGGGAATGATAAACCGCGATCTCGTCACTGAACATCGGCTCGGTGACATTGCGGAAGTTCATCATACCGCGGCAGAAAGCTGCGGAAACTGCCAGACGGCCCGCATTGACGTGGTCTTCCATATAGTCATAGGGACCGTGAGTCAGAACGATCTGGGGTTTTACCTTGCGGATCTCTGCAACCACTTTTGCAAGCTGTTCGGAGCAGTAAAAAACCTCAAGGTCGTGGGTGATGGATTCGTGGAATACAGCTCCCATCAGCTTGGCGGAATT
The DNA here is from genome assembly GCA_045605205.1 of Victivallaceae bacterium. GTDB lineage: Bacteria > Verrucomicrobiota > Lentisphaeria > Victivallales > Victivallaceae > UBA1784. The sequence goes on along the minus strand of JAZUPO010000121.1, from coordinate 12,811 downwards.
CATCGCCTCTTCACGGCGGATCCTGGCCAGCTCGTCAGCTTTATAGACTTCACTGCCAAGAGAACCGTCGGCGATGTTCATATAATGGATCTCATAGCCCAGATCTTCTTTGAGCCGGGTCAGAGTTCCTGCCATCATAAACTCAATGTCATCGGGATGACAGGCGATTGCAAAAGCAACTTTAGCCATAATCAATGCATCTCCACTTCGCAGACACCGAATCCGGGACGGTAGAAGTTAAAGACCACATCATCGTGCTGGGACAGCAGAGACATAGGAACGGCACTGTCGGCGATCTTCTGGGAGATCATAAAGGTGGTCAGACGCATACCGAAAGGATTGTCGTGGTGACCGGGGTGCCAGATGGAGACACGGTCGCACATCCAGGTTTCCATAGGACCGACGGTGAAGGCACTGGAGGGCACATTCTGGACGGTGCCGCCGCCGGAGGTACGGGCATTCTGGATCAGAGTGATGGGATGCAGTTCCACGTGACGGGTTCCCAGCTGACGGTATTCTTCGGGGGTGGGGGGATTATCTTTGTATTTGCCTTCGCGTTTCACCGGGTCGTAAAAGGCCCAGTGTTTGGTTTCTCCCTGACCGCCCTGCATAATGAGGCATTTGGCCTGCTTGTAGGTGTCGATGTATTCCTGCACGTTTTCGCTGGGGAAGTGCATATTTTCTTTGGGCATACGCAGTTCGGGACGGATGCGGTTGAAGCAAAGTTCCATATCAGCTTTGGCGAAACCCAGGGGGAAGTTGATATCAGCAGCTTTGTCGCCGAGGGCCCATTCATCCATACCCCAGAAGTGGGCATTCTTGAGGCTCAAGCCGGTGGCATTGACGATCTGGGCAACGAGAGGGAGCTGTTCGGTGGGGCCGATAGGGCCGCAGATACCGCAGGGGTTGTCAGGAGTGGATTTTTTCCAGGCGTCGATATATTCAAGAGCTTCGCCACAGTAGAATTCCTGATAAGTGTCAAAGATATTGATCTTGAAACCGGGACGCTCAAAAGATTTGAGGTTGTCGATGTTGATCTTGGCCGCTGCATCGAGAATTTCACGGTCAAGAGTGGTGTAATCCCACCAGTCGGGGGAAATCTTGGAAAGTGCACGCATAATAAACCTCCTGATTTTTTTGGTTTGTTTCACTTTAATTTTGAGGATAGGCCCGGTTTTGACCTGCACGGCCTGTCCGGTACTTACTTTACACCTTTTTATGGAAAATGTCAAGTCACTTGCTGTTTTTTTATCTTAATTTTACATTGGGAAAGCGGCAATTCAAAAAATTGTAAAAAAATATGAAAATTCTCTCTTATAAATTTCAAAGGAACGGTTGACTTTTGCCGGAAACACCATTATATTTTGCAAAGTGTGACATCCTGTCTCTTTTTTCGTCTCAAACCCAGGAAAGTGCAAAATAAACAGCCCCGGGAAAAGCCGTTTTTATTCCCGGGATCGAAATATATAGGGTGTTTTGCACTGTTCCGCAAATAAATCGGTGAATGTGATCTATGGCAAAAGCTCCTGCAATCGTTGCTGCTATTGAAATCGGTACTTCGCAGATCAATGTTCTGGTCGGCGTGGTGACCAATGACTCTGTCAGTGTCATCGGCAGAGGAAGTGCCCCTGCCTCCGATGCCGTAGTCAAGGGGGAGATCCGCAATATGGAAGGTGCCGGCAAGGCTCTGGAACAGGCTTTGAGCCAGGCAGATGAATCCTGCGGCAATATGCTGCTGCGCAGTCAGGTCGTAACTCTGCTCGTTTCAGGCGGTGGAGTCCTTTGCACCAGCGGCATCGGAACTGCCGCGATCCGCAATCAGAGCGGGGTCGTCGGGGAATACGAGATGAACGAAGCCAGGAGCAATGCTCAGGTCGTTGAAATTCCCAATGATTGGAAAATCATCAATACAGACGATGTCTGTTGGCGTCTGGACGGCCGGATGGTGGGAAATCCCTACAATCAGAGGGGACGGAAACTTGAGGTCAAAGTGTTGATCGTTCAGGGACACAGCCCCCGGATCGACAATTTTATCAATCTGGTCAGAAGTTCTGAACTGGAAAATGCGGAACTTTATCCGGTTTATTCTCCGATCTGTGCAAAGGAAGGTATCGCCACAGAAAGAGAACTTATCGACGGCGCTTTACTGATAGACCTGGGAGCCGGATGTACCGATTATCTGACGGCCCACGCCGGCGGTGTCCTTGAAGCCGGTACCTTGCAGGTGGGATTCGACCACGTCGCCAATGACCTTGCCATCGGATTGGGACTGCCCTTTGCCGCCTGCCGGAAACTTTTTGAGAACGGAACTTTGAAAAATGCTCTTGAACAGAATCAGAATACCCTGAGCATTGCCGGTTCTATGGGGGGCAGCCGGGAGATCCCGATGAGTCAGATCGAAACGATTGTCGATGCCCGCCTCAGAGAGATTTTTGAGGAAGTCAGCAAAAAGGTCCATATCCCGGGAGGACAGGCCAACGGGATCCTTACCGGAGGCGGAGCTCTTTATCCCCCCGCTTTGGAAATGTTTACAAAAGTCTTTGGAGTCCCCTGCCGGGTGGGTACGGTCGCCGATGCTTCAGGAAGCGTGACCAATTTGAACTCCCCACGTTACAGTGCCGTGTGGGGAGGACTCAAAGTCGCCGCATATTACCACCGGACTTTTGTCGGCGGCAGCCGGGAAGGCACGCTGCACAATATGATCGAAGGAATGAATAATATTTGGCTCTATCTGCCCCGTTTGATCGGTAAATTATGGAAAGCATTCAAGTTTTGACGATGAAAAAATTGACTGTACTGGGTGTGGGATCGGCCGGATGCCGGATCACAGGAACTCTCCGGAATATGCCGGGAGCGGAAAATCTCCGGCTCCTGGGATTCGATTGTGATGCTGAAGCACTTGAGGCTTCCGGACTGCCGGAGGAAAATCGCCTGCTTGCCGGAGTTAAATGGCGGCAGGGACACGGATGCGGCGGCAGGATCAATGAAGGAAAGACTGCCGCGGCGGCTGAAAGAGAAAGTTTGAGCCGCCTTTTGGAAGGAACTCAGCTCCTCATCGTTCTTTCCGGCTTGGGCAGAGGATTCGGTTCAGGAGCAATGTCTGTGGTGCAGAGTGTCACTGCAAGAATGAAGATCCCTACGGTTTTTCTGGTGACAACTCCCTTTATTTTTGAAGGTGTCCCCCGGTGCAGGCTGGCCGAAAAAACCATCAAAAGTGATTTGATCCCCCTGGCAGGAGCGGTTGTCACAGTCCCGAATGATCTGCTTTTTAACAGTACTCTGCAAGCAACTGTCTCTCAGGAAGAGGCTTTTGCTATGGCTGACCGGGTGCTGGCTCAATCTGCCATTGCTCTGGCTGTGACTCTGTGTTCCGGCAACCGGCTGGCAGCGGATTACGATACGTTGAGTGCTCTGCTCTGCCGCAAATATGCCATTTGTTCCATCGGGCACGCCTCCATTGCACCTGACGACCCTGAGCGGGACAGAAAACTGATTGAAAAACTTCTCGACAGTCCTATGCTGGGCGGCAGTTCAAATCTGAAACAGGCTGATGCTGTTTTTATGGCTCTCAACGGCGGGGAAAATCTCGCTCTGACGGATGCCCGGAGCGTATTTGAGAATCTGCAGAAATATACTGCTCCTGAAAGTGAGGTCCTTGTTGGGGCCGGGGCCGACAGCTCCTGGGGAAAGGAAATGCAGCTGGTGGTTATGACTGTCAAGTTTGAACTTTCAGAACAGCCCGGACCCGTCAGTGATAATGTGAGTGCTCCCAAAAGAGGACGGAAAAAACGTGCCGGTTCTGAAGATGAATTTCAACCCGACCTGTTTGCTCAAAGCAATGAACTCGGCGTTATGGAAGGAACAAATCCGGTCATCGTTGACGGAGTCAATCTGGATGTGCCTACATTTATGAGAAAACATATCCCCCTCGGTAACGGAGAGTGAGTTTTACAATTCCGGAAATTCCAGAAATTTCCAACTGTACGGCGGAACAGTCAGCTCCACGCCTGTGGAAGAAAGAGCTTTTCCGCTGTATTTTTTTTGATCGATTTCCACCTGATAATCTGCCGGAAGCGTTGAAGCACTCAAGGTGCAAATACGGGGGTGGGGGGTGAAGTTTCCGATGCCGACCAAGGTTTTTGAGCCGTATTTCCAACTCTGCAGTTTCATTCCGGGGATCCGGTCGGGGAGCTCCATCTTAAAAAGTCCCGCATCCGGCAGCGGGGGCAGTTCAAGAAGAGTATTTCCGCAAGTCAGGTTCCATTTGATCTTTTGTTTTTGACTGCGGCAGAAGAAATTTTCATATTCGCGGATCAAAGTCGCCGTTTCTGCGACAGCCTCATTATAACGGCAGCTTGTCCCGGGGAGAAGGGGGAGCCAAACTCCGGAAAAACCGCTGAAAAAAATGTTCAATATTTCAAATTTCAACTCATCAGGGCTTATACGGGCAGGGTGAGGTGTGAACTTTGCCATAATCTTGCGGCGGGGAAGAACACGTTTCGTCCGGTGGCGGATTTTTTCATACAGAGCAAGATTGACAGCTCCGTTATAGTGGACTGCGTCCGGCAGTTCAGGACCGTAGCGGAAGTCAATAATTACTTCTGTGGACGGGGAAAATGAGGGATTCAGGAGCAACTGTCCGCTGGGGTAACAGGGAATGAGGCGGGGACGACGGACAAAATTGCCGCTGCCGACCGGCAGATGGATCCGGGCTGCTTCAAAAAGGGTCTGAAGCCGGGCGTGCCGGAAGCTCCGGAGAGCCTTGCTGAAACGGGAATTCAGTAAGCCGGAAGAATAATTCATAACAGCTTGACGCGGCAGTTTGGGAGCGAAATCCGCAAATTCTGCCCGGCAGAGTGCACAGAGACATTCAATGCTCCTTTTCTGGCCGAGAAAGTTGTCACAGATCAATGCTTCGACCGCCGAACTTTGACGATGGAGAACCTGACGGTGCAAGGCGGGAATAAAGTGTTTTTCCCAGAAACTTTCGTCGCGGAGCATCGCATAATAACAGTGCTGCCGTGCCGGGGCTTGCGGAATATAGAAATAGCACCAGTGACCGATCCGGGCATTCCTCAAGGTACGTCGCAGAATGGGCAGACGGGAGGATTGCAGAATATTGGCTCCGCTGCGGAGCAAGGCGTTGGCAGCATCGTTTCCAGCTTCAAGAGAAGGGACCTTTTCATCGCCATCCAGTATGATCTTGAAAAAATGGGGCGGCAGAACGAAATGATCTTTCACTGTCTGAATACGGAAAAAGAACTTTTCGCTTTTCCCTCTGGCATCTTCGTACCGGACAGAACCTGTGTGTACAGCAGTACTTGCACTGAGATCACTGCCAAGAAGCAGGTAGACGTAATTGCCGGGCAGAGTGCGTTTTGCAGGTAGTTTCAGGTGAGTTTCTGTGTATTCCCCCCGCTTGAGACGGACACTTACACCGGTCAGTTGAGGCGGCGTGTTGATAAGACGGACTCCCCAGGGCAGAGTCACTGTGATAAAGGCATCCGCAGTCAAAGGGCGGCCGGAGGGCAGTTTTACCGGAAACAGAACCGGGCTGCGTTCGGGAAGGGAAAATGTTTCAGACGGGACTTTGAGCTGCAGAACAGCTTTGTTTTCCGGAGGATCGCTTACGGTCAGACAGGCCTGAGAAAGAATGACTTTTCCGGGGCCGGAAAGACATATTTGAACAGAAAGAATTTTGCTTTGCGGAGGAACTTGCAATTCTGCAGAAAATATCTGTTCCCGGGCATCGGCTGTAAAGCAAACTTCTTTGCTTGTTGAACGGGGCTTTGAGGTGCTCAGTTTCAGCCGCAGCAGAGCTTTGCCTGCCTGAGCGTTGCGGCCTTTGACAGTGAAACGGTAGAGGCGGTCTCTTGTGTTTTGAAGGGGAAGTTGCCGCAGCAGTATATTGGCAGACTTGGGAGAAGCGGCACTTTCAAGAGTGACGAGAAGTTTGTTTTCTTTTACTTCCACCTTATGCTGTCTGAGGGGGGGATGACGGGGATCGTTGCGGACTCCCCAATCGGCAAATCGCCATAGGGGAAGATAAGGAGACTTCTTGGAGACAGCAGCATTTTCCCATTCCGGCAGCAGATTGACAGGCTCCCCAGAAAGAACGCTGGGAAGCAGAAAAATTGCCAGTGTCAGAAAAATTATTTGCATAGTGTCAATATGGCAACGCCCAAAAGTATGAGTGCCAGTATCGCGGCTTTGGGCAAAAGATATTTTTCTTTGAAAAAACCGCCGCCAATGGCAAATGCCACCACTACACTTGAACGGCGGAGCAGGGAAAGTATGGAAATACGGGTGTCAGGCAGACTGAGAGCATAGAAGTAAAGGGCATCAGCGACGATCAGCAGCACCCCTGTGACAACGATGCTCCAACGCCACTGAAATTGCTTTTCGCCTTTGGTAAAAAAGAGCGTCCGGCAGAGCAGTGCAGCTCCCAATATCACCACCAGCATCCAGGAAAAATGGAACTGCAGTGATACCGGGTCAATATGCTTTGAACCCAGCAGAAATTTGTCGTAAAGTGCAGAAGCTGCTCCCAAAAGAGTTCCTGTCATTGTGAAAAGAAATCCCTTGGAACGCCAGGAGGAATTTTCTTTTTTGCCGATCACCGTAAAGAGAATGCAGCCCGAAAGAATGAGAAGCATTCCCGGATATTGCAGACCGTGAGGTATTTCACCGAAAAGAATAACGGCTCCGATCACACTCCACAAGGGGGCTGTGGCACGCAAGGGGGCCGCTATGGAAACCGGCAGTTCCCGCAAGCCGTAATAAACAAAGGCCCAACTGGCGGAAACGAGAAACGATTTCAAAAAGACCAGAAAGAGGACTTCTTTTGAAAAGTTGAGCGTCAGGGGGGCAAAAAAACTTTTTACCCCCGTCAGCAGCAGAAAGAAAAGGGTCCCTGACAGAGTCGCCAGAAACAAAACAGGCATAACGCTGTTTTCCCGGACGGCGTGCTTTTTGAACACATCGTATATGCCGAGAACCAGCGCAGAACCCAATATCGGAAGGACCCAGTCTGCCATAATGATTCCTTACTTGGAAAGCTGGTATTTGATCCAGCAGTAAAAGGTGTCGCCCATCTGCTTGTAACCTGCAGGAGCAGGGTGGACACCATTGGACTGGCGGATAGTGGTCCGTTTGTTGCCTTTGAAGTCAGGACCGTTGATGGCTTCTTTGCGTACAGGAAAATTGTTTTCGCAATCCAGATTGACGCAACTGGGCACAAGGAAAACTTTTTTGTCAGGATAATTGGCAAACTTTTTCAGCATCGCTGCATTGAGGGCGTGCTGATTTTTCTTGTACTGCCATCTGATCTGGCCGTTGCCATAGTTGTTGCCGAAAGCATCCTGAGTTCTGGCTCCGGGAGTGACAAGTCCCACACCGATAATGGCATTGGGAGCTTCTTTGCGCAGAGCTTTGAGGAGATTGTCGGCGTTTTTGAGGACCTTTTCAATGGTTTCGGCCTGATTTTTGTCAGTTGCACCAAAGATATCGTTGACTCCCAGCTGAATGGTGATGAAGTCAGGAGCTTTGCCGTTGTTGTTCTCTTTAAGATAACGGGTCAGGTCAAATTTGCCGTTAAAGAGGAAAGGACTTGCACGGTGACGGGGAGAGGCCGCAGTTCCGGGAGCGAGTTTGGTAGGAGCCTTTTTAGTCATAAAGGTACTCCAGGCCCAGCCGCCGTATCCTTCGTGTTTGGCAAGGGAGTTTTTACGGCCGGTGGTGCCGATGAATTTTACGCCGGGATGACCGTTGGCCTTGAGCTGTTCGTACAGATGCTGGGGATAGACGCTGGCGGCGGTAAGACTGTCTCCGATGACCAGAATATTGATGTTTTTACCTTTGCCGGATTCCACGGGAGTGACGATCAGCTGGGTTGTACCTTCTGCTTCAATGCCCTTGTCTGAAATGACGGTCAGTTTCAAAGTAAAAGTGCCTTTTTCGCCGGCTTTAGGAGTATAACGCCAGCGTTTCTGGTCGTTGCGTCCCTTGACACAGGTCACATCAAAGACGTAATTGTCAGGATTTATGACGTTGACCACGTTGTCAAAATAAATATTGCTTTCAACGCCGGGAACAGCATAAATAGCAGGGGGCAGCTGCAGTTTGACCGTATTGACTGCAACGGGGGCTTTTGCAGCAGGAGCGGCAGCCGGGGTTGCGGCGGCGAGGGAACCCATAACCAGAGGCAGGGCAACAGCGAGAGCGTTCAAGAGTTTCATAAAAATTCCTTTGCGTTTAAGATGATGATTCATCTGTTTGAAAAAACGATATACCAATGCCAGATCCAGTTTCCTGCCAGCGTCCAGATCACCGCTCCTGCGGCGAGGAATGGACCAAAGGCTATGGAACAGCGTGAAAGAGGCCGTTTTCTGATTTTTGAAAGAATAACTCCGTAAACAGTTCCTGAAAGAGAACCACTTAAAAGTACAAAAAGTGCTCCGGGAAATCCCAGCAACGCTCCGCAGGCGGCAATGAATTTCACATCTCCCCACCCCAGAACATCTTTGCCGGTCAACTTGCGTCCGGCAATGGAAAAAATTGAAAGAAATCCCGCAGGAAGCAAAGCGGAAAGCAGTGCAAAAATTACGCCGGTATACCAGTTTGAAGCACCGCAGGCTGAAGGCAGAACACCGTGAAGCACAAGGCCCACAAGGAGTGCCGGATAGGTCAAGGCATCAGGAATAATGCGGAACTTTGCGTCGATCCAGGCACTGCTGACGGCGAGAAGTATGCACCACCAGTAAAGAGGCAGCACCGCCGGAACCTGCTGTGCAAGTCCCACTTTGAAAAGTACAGCCGTGAAAAGAGTGCCCGTCAGAGCTTCAACAACAAGGTAACGGCAGGAGTAGGGGGTGTGACAATTACGGCATCTGCCCCGAAGCACCAGATAGCTGATGATCGGAAGATTGTCATACCAGTGGATATCTGCTCCGCAGACTGTGCAATGGCTGGGGGCTGTGACCACCGATTCGCCCCGGGGGATCCGCCAGATGCAGACATTTAAGAAACTGCCCAGACACGCTCCCAGAGCAAAGACAGCAAAAACAGCAGAACCCCAGACTACAGGGTAGTCAAAGCCGACCCGTTGCCACCAGTCGTATGTTGTCAAAGGCAGTTCGTGCAGCATAAAACAACTCCTTTATTGATCTTGTTTGAACCCCTGGCGCATTGCATCGAGGGGAGCTTGTTTTCCGGTCCATATTTCAAACGAGGCCGCTCCCTGAAAGATCAGCATTTCACTGCCGTCGGCGGCAGAAAGTCCCAATTGTTGTGCCCGCTGCAAAAGGGGTGTCGGGTGATAGATGGCATCAAAGACTTTTAATTTCCCGTTGAGCTCAAGGAGTTCAAGATCAATGGGGGCCGGATCTTCTTTGTGAAGTCCAAGACTTGTCAATTGCAGCAGCAGATCCGCTTTTTCGATGGCGCTTTTGAGGGCTGTTCTGTCGGTAAGAGAAATGGCTTCCACAGCAGTTCCCTGTGAACATCCGGCAACCTTCCGGGCCAGATTTTCGGCCTTGTCAACAGTGCGGTTGGCAATGGTGAGAGACGCACTCTGCTGCCAGACCAACTCAAAGGCTGCGGCATTGGCGGCTCCCCCGGCTCCCAGCATCAGAACGTGAAGACCTTTCAATGCTGCCCCGAAATTTTCACGGACAGCTCCGGCAATACCGGCACCGTCAGTGGAATATCCGTAAAGTTTTCCGTCAACGATTTTTAATGTATTGACACTTTGACAGGCGGCAGATTGGGGAGAAAGTTCATCCACAAAGGGGATGATGATCTGCTTGTGAGGCACAGTAAGATTGACTCCTTTGAGATTTTTCCGGGCATAAGCGGCAAATTCACCGATTCGATCCGGATCGACTCTGAGTTTGTCATAGGGACGTCCCATACCGTAATATTCAAATGCGGCATTTTGCATTTGAGGAGAACGGCTGTGGGCTACGGGATCCCCGATCACAAGATAGTCAATTTTACTGTGAGCTGTCATAGAATGCAAAACGCCGCAAAAAACTTTGCGGCGTGAAAAGAAAACTTATTCCTGTTCCTGTTTTTTCAGAGAAATGACCACCTGCCGCATAGTGCCTTCGCCCTCGGACTCGGTCATTACTTCGGGATCTTCCTTGAGTGCCAGGTGAATGATACGGCGGTCGTGGGCGTTCATTTCGGGCAGTTTGATGGGGTCGCCCCAGCGTTTGACCTCTTTGGCGGCATCCAGAGCCTGCCGCTCGAGCTGTTCTTTAGAGGAAAGACGCACCTGACCGTTGTCTTCACGGTCGCCCCGTTCGCGGCGGCGGAATCCGCCCCGGGCGGGACGGGTGCTTTCGGTGCTTTCGCCTTCTTCGCCCTCTTTACGGGGGGCACGTTCACCCTCGGCATAGCCGTCGATATCGAGGAGCACCAGGGGGAATTCCTTGTCATCCCGGCCCACGATACGGTTGAGGATCAGCTGCAAACTTTCAAGAGTTTGTCCTCTGCGGCCGATAATACGGCCCACATCGTCGGAACTGATCTTGACGCCGATACGGTTGTTGGGTTTGCTTTCAAGACGGAACTCACCGTTGAGTCCCAGGAAGGTGAACATTGTGCTGAGGATGTCAGTGATCCTTTTTTTCTGTTCTTCAAAGTTGGCTTCGGACATAATTTGATACTTTCTGTATTGAAAAAATTGGTGTTTATTTGGCTGCAACAGTTGCGGCAGTCTCTTTGGAGCCTCTCTTCTGAATGAGAAGCTGAATAATGCTGAATATGTTGCTGACACTCCAGTAGAGAGTCAATCCTGAGGGCAGGTCATAGAAAAGCAGCAGCATAACCACGGGCATCCACATCATCATCTTCTTTTGAATGGGATCGCCGCTCATAGGAGTGATGTGCTGCTGGAAAACCATAAGCACAGTCATAATGATGACAAGAGGATTGACGGGCAGGGAGAAAAAGTAAAGGGGGATCGTGAAAATGGTGTCGGGACCTGCCAGGTCGGGACTCCACCAGAAAGGAACCTGCCGCAATTCGACGGCACCGTCGAGTGTGGTGTACAGTGCAATGAAAACCGGCAGCTGAAGCAGCAGGGGCAGGCAGCCGCCGAAAGGATTGACTCCTTCTGTGCGGTAGAGCTCCATCATCTTGGCATTCATCAGCTGGGGATTGTCTTTGTACTGTTCTTTGATCTCTTTGAGTTTGGGCTGAACCTGCTGCATCTTTTTCATTGATGTATTCGCCTTGGCTGTGGCGGGATAGAAAAGCAGACGCACGATAATGGTCAGCACAATAATACTCCAACCGTAAGAAAGTCCCAGACTGTGGATCTTGACCAGGACCCACAGCAGCAGCCTGGCAAGATAATCCAGCGGTCCCCAGGCAAGGTGCATAACCCGGCCGGCGGTGGGGCTGAATTTGTCAAGCTCTGAAATGATCTTGGGACCGGCGTAGGCTTTGAAAGAAAATTCTTTGCTTTCTTTGGGATTGAGTACAAAAGGTGCAAGTGCAGCAGAGCATCCCGGCAAAGGATCGTTTTCTTTGCCGTTGGTCAGGAAAAGACGGTTGGTTTTCAAAGTGTAGGGTTGGGGGGCTGAAAGCAGGATGCAGAAATATTTGTTGCTGACACCGGCCCATTCCACCAGAGTTCCGTCAGCGGCTTTGAAATCTTCATTGTCATCGTCAGCGGCCACATCTTTGAATTTTCCCTTGCCGGTCATATAGTCCAGACGGTGGGAAGGTGTACGCACATTGTCACCGGAAACGTTGGCCCAGGAACTTAAAGAAGCTCCCGCAAAGCCGTAACCGTTGAAAGTCCGGGGAGCGGATGATTCATTGGCGATCAGAACTTTGCAGTCAACATTCCCGCCCTGTTTTTCAAGGATCCACTGATTTTCGACACGGATGATGCCGCCGTCAGGGAACTGAAGTTTGCGGACAAGTTTGAGTGCATTTTCTTTTTTTACGCTCTTTACATCAATGACCGCCGGCTGATTGCCGAAGGGATCTGCCTCAAGACGGGTGAACGCAAGAGATTTACGCAAATTCTGTGAAAGGCGGATCGTTTCTTTGCGGTCAGCACTTTTGTGCTCCGGAATAACAAAGTCAAGAACTGAACCTGCCACGGGATCAATAATCAGTTTCAACTGGGGATTGGCGACTTCGATGGGGGCCATAGGGCCGACGCTGCGGATCTTGGGGGCAGCAGTGGGCTGAGAGGATTTTTTTGCAACCGGAGCTGTTGGGGAAGAAGGTGCTTGAACGGCTGCTCCGGAAGAAGGTGCTGCGGCGGCGGGGGCGGCGGGAGCTTGTGCCGGTGCGTTGACGGGCACCTGGAACCAACCCATATATTTGCATACAGGGTCCCAGCCAAGCAATATGGCAATGCCGACGACCAGCACAAAAATCTGTGCTTTATCAAACTTCATTGTTTTTTTATTCCTGAATTAGGCGGCGGCACCGGATCATATCCACCACGACACCAGGGATTGCAGCGCAGAATACGCCACATACTCAGTGCCAAGCCGCGCACGATTCCATAAGTACGGAGTGCCTCTACGGCATAATGGGAACAAGTGGGGTAAAACCGGCAACACGGGGGAAAGAGTGGTGAGATCCGTCTCTGATATACCCTTATAAGCAATATCAAAGCTCCGGCGGCAAATCCGCAGGAGCCTTTTCGGGAAGGCAATTCAGAACTCCTGCCGCAGCAAGATGTTCCGACAGTTCCTTCATCACCATCTCTTGAGATGCTTGTTTGATCCGGCGGCGGGGGATTATGACCATACGGCAGGGGCAGATCCGCTTGCCCAGCAAG
>JAZUPO010000120.1:0-1899 GCA_045605205.1 Victivallaceae bacterium | reverse complement strand
CGTCTGGTCAATATGGTAAATCTGCCCAACTACCGTACCACTCTTGACGTTGGCAACTTTATGTGTGCCGACGGTGCTTCTGTGGCCTCTGTCCGCAGCAATATTGATATTGCTTCATTTGTCCACTTCAAGGACTTCTTCCGCCGTACTGCCGGCAATCCTCCTTTGGGTGAAGGCTGGATGCGTACCAGAGCCGGTCACTATCTGCGTGCCACCGTTATCGGTCACGGCAGTGTGGAACTTGTGCCCATCGTCAAGATCATTAAAGAATCCGGTTATGACGGCTATATTTCCGTTGAATTTGAAGGAAAAGAAGATTGCCTCTGGGCTTGCAAGGTCAGCCTTGACAATGCTAAAAAACTTTTTGCCGAGGCATAAGGGATCTCTTTCTTATGGATGATGAAGGACTTGATCCGCAACTCAAACTGAAACTGCTGGAAGCATCCCGTGCCGCCGAACCTGATTACCCCAATGTTAAAAAAGGCATTGGCTGCGGGGCGGCGGCACTGGTGGCGGCACTGCTTTGTTCGGTGTTGTTTTTAAGTTTCTTCCGGCAGCTGTCCACAGGCTCCAAGATATCCATTGCAATCGGAGTCACATTGATTTCCGCTATGATCGCAGGCGGACTGGCGGCATTCCGGCCGCCTGCCGGATGAAACTGGAATTCTTTTCCGGGACTTTGGAACTTTCTTGCGGCAAAGAAGAAAGTTTCCCTGAGTGCCTGGAACATATTTTCAAATATGATCCCCGTACCCGGAACTACCGGGCCCGGGGGTGCGATTATGCCGCTGCGGTGGTAGAGCTCCGGATGAACCGGATCCCCTTTACCGACCTTGCGGCGGCTTATGCTTTTGAAGGGGATTGGTCTCTCAAAGAAAAAATCACTCCCCGGCCCCACCAGAAAGAGGCCCTTGAACTTTGGAAACAGGCCGGAAGCAAAGGCATTGCCGCTTTGCCTACGGGCAGCGGTAAAACCATTCTGGCAGTTCTTGCCATTGCAGAAATCAAGCGACCGACTATTGTTTTAGTGCCTACCATAGATCTGCTTACCCAGTGGGCAGGGGTCCTTGAAAAATTTTTGTCCGTTCCCGTAGGGATGCTTGGGGGCGGTTCCCGTCAAATCGAAGCTGTTACCGTCAGCACCTATGATTCGGCTGTACTCAATATGGAGTTTATCGGCAACCGTTTCGGCTTGCTGATCGCAGATGAGTGCCACCATTTGCCGGGGCCGGAAACGCGGCTGGGGGCGTCGATGTGTATTGCTCCCTACCGGCTGGGACTTTCGGCAACGCCGGAGCTGCCGGAGGATCGTATGGCGGTGATGAAAGATCTGCTGGGGGAGATCGTCTGTCAGGTCAACATTGATGAACTGGAAGGAAAGGTGCTCTCGCCCTATCAGGTGAAACATTGGGAAATACCTCTTGATCCTGAGGAATACGATCTTTATTCCCGTGCCCGGAGCTGTTATCTTGAATTTATCCGCCGCAACTGTATAGATTTCCGTCAGGAGTCCGGCTGGGGGCGTTTTCTTGCCCTTGCGGCCCGTTCACCAGAGGGGCGTCAGGCGTTCAGAGCCTTTCTTGACCAACGCCGTCTTGCCCGTGGGGGCGAAGCAAAAGTGCGGGCTTTATGGGAAATACTCCGCCGTCACGCAGGGGAAAGGATCATTGTTTTCACTGCGGACAACTCCACGGCCTATGAATTGGGCCGCCGTTTTATGCTGCCGGTAATGACTCATCTGACCCGGGCGGGGGAACGGGAGGAATTTCTTGAAAAATCCCGTGACGGCACCTACAGTGTTCTCATTACCAACCGTGTCCTCAACGAAGGAGTCGACGTTCCGGCAGCAGCCGTGGGGATCATTCTTGCCGGCAGCGGCAGTGTCCGTGAACACGTCCA
>JAZUPO010000119.1:0-10556 GCA_045605205.1 Victivallaceae bacterium | reverse complement strand
ATTACCCTGATCCAGCACAACCACTACTGGGAATTTGAACGCCTTGACGGTCGGATCAAATATGAGATCTATGACGAACTCTGCCCCCGGATGCAGTACCAGATCGACTGTTTCTGGAGCACCAACAAAGGCAGCGAAGATGCTGTTGAAATGCTCAAGAAATTTTCTGACAAGTGCGTTTTGATCCATATGAAAGACGGTGTCTGCAAGCAGCAGGCAGCCAATGCCGGTATGAAAAACGGTCTGCTGGATATGAAAGTTGATCTGCTGCCCCTGGGTACCGGAACGCTGCCTATTCCTGAACTGATCAAGATCGCTCCTGAACAGGCTGCCACCGTTATCGTGGAACTTGACTACTGCGAAGTGGAAATGTGGGAAGCTCTGGAACGGAGCTACAAGTATATGACCGAAAACGGTTTCTGCTCCGGAAACAAATAATTGTATAAGGAATAATGTATTATGGCTGAAAAGAAAGCCCCCGCCAAAAAGGCTGCTGCCCCTGCAAAGAAAGCTGCCGCCGCTAAAAAGACTGCTGCTCCTGCAAAGAAAGCCGCTGCTCCCGCCAAAAAGGCTGCCGCTCCCAAGAGCACCATTCCTCAGGCAAAGAAATTCCGCCGGGTGAAAATGGGTATCATCGGCTGCGGTATGATTTCTGACACCTATTTTCAGGCTGCTCAGAAGTTCAACGTGATCGAAGTCGTTGCCTGTGCTGATATTATTCCTGAACGGGCCAAGGCCAAAGAAGAACTTTACGGCTGCAAGGCGATGACCAATGAAGAACTGCTGGCCCGGAAAGATATTGAGATCGTTCTCAACCTGACACCCCCTCAGGTTCACTCAAAGATCGCTATCGACACCCTTAACGCGGGCAAACACGCTTACAGCGAAAAGCCTTTCGGTGTTGACAGCGAAGATGCCGCCAAAGTGATGAAACTTGCCGCTGAAAAGGGACTGCGTGTGGGCTGTGCCCCTGACACTTTCCTGGGGGGCGGCATCCAGACCTGCCGCAAGCTGCTGGATGAGGGCTGGATCGGCAAACCTATTTCCGCCACTGCTATCGTTATGGGCAGAGGTCCTGAAAAATGGGGGCAGGCTCCTTTCTTCTATGATTACGGTGCCGGTCCTATGCTGGACTTGGGGCCCTATTATGTGACTGCATTGGTCAACTTTTTCGGACCTGCCAAAAGTGTGGCGGCCATTACCACCAAAGGTTCTGAATTCCGCACCTACGGTGCTGAAGTGGGCGAAACCTACAAGGATATCTACAAGCCCTTTGACCGTTATCCTGTGAATGTGACCACTCATCTGACCGGTGTTATTGAGTTTCAGTCCGGAGTCCTTGCCACAGTGATCGCCAGTTTTGAAGCCTATGCCAACACTCATCCCCGGATCGAGATCTACGGTGACGAAGGAACGATGACTGTGCCTGATCCCAACACTTTCGGCGGTCCTGTCAAACTTTTCCGCCGCGGCAGCGGTGAGTGGAAAGATATGCCTATTTCCCATATTTATACGGAAAACAGCCGTTCTATCGGTGCTGCTGATATGGCTATTGCGCTTCAGACCGGCAGAAAGCACCGCTGCTCCGGTGAACTTGCCAATCACGTTCTTGAAATTATGCTCGCCTTTGACAAGTCAAGCAAATCCGGTGCCCGTGTCTATATGGAAACCACCTGTGACCGTCCTGCGGCACTCCAAATGGGTCTTGAACCCGGAGAGGTGGAAAAATAATTTTTTCTGCCTTTCATAAAACTGTCAAGCTCCCGCTCTGAAAAAGGGCGGGAGTTTTTTTCAGGGAAAAAGACAGAAAAAAATAAAAAAAGACTTGAAAAATTACTGTTGAGGCATTATTTTATGTCATACAGGTGTTTTTTTTGAAAATTTTTTTACGGGAGACGTGTCTCTATGTACAGGGGATCCGTGTCTCAATATTGTGAAAGCGTGTATCAATGACTTTGCTTCAAAGCAAAATCACTTGCAGTGCTGCTGTGGAAGAAGTGCACATTTTCCTCGGCGGAAAGCTGCCTGATTGCGGAGAGATCATCTCCGTACCTTCTTTATGCACGGATTCCGGAAGTTGCGTATTTACGGTCAACACTTGCGGAGTCTCTGAATTTATTTTAAACACCACCACCTGTAACATCAATAACATCATTCTTTCCATCAACGCTTTACAAACACCTTGTCTTTACGCTTTTGCAGAAACACACCTGTCGGTACGCACCTCTTTGAGAGTGCAGAAACAAAAAAGATTTACCCGGAGTTCCGGACTTTTCTGTACAAAGGTCAAACTCCAAAAAAGAGCCGTTTTGCGGCTATGAAAATCGGCGTGCATTTTTTGCACGGTAAAAAAATGAAATTGATTCAGATAAAAACACAATATGAGTTTTTCCCCGGCTCCCGAAGGGCAGGGGGAGGGTTCCTGTTGTGTTTTTATGTCTATAAATAAACAATTGAATAAAGGAAGTCAAAGGAGAATTAATATGGCTACTTTGTATGTCGGAACAAGTGATGGGTACGCAACCCTTCAGGAAGCGATCGAAGCTGCTCAGAATGGTGATACCATTGTTCTGAAAGAGGATGTGACCTCAACCGAAAGTATCAGCATTGTGGACAAAAATATCACAGTTGATCTCGGTGGTTTCACTTTGGATGCCCAGGTCTACATCAAAAATGCTTCTGATGTGGAATTCAAAAATGGTTCTATGACCTACACTAACACCAATCCCAGCTTTGGTTCAGCAGTGATCACAACTGGTATTTATACTGATGAAAATGGCAATATCAAGAGTTCCGGCGGTCCCTCTGCTCTTACTCTGACCAATGTTAAAGTTGAAGGCGGAGAGGCTATCAACAGCCGCAATTATACCCATGCTGTTTATTACAAATCCACCGGCGGTTTGACCATTACGGACTGCACTATTACCGGTGGAACAGCCACCCGTACTGCAGATTGTGCCAGCATCGGCAGCAACAGCAGCACTGCTATCGGAATTTATGCTCCGGTCGGTTCTGCCGGAGATATCGTTATCACGAACTCCACCATTACCGGGGGCTATGGCAAAACCGATGCTGAATGGACCGGCTATGTTTCCCAACTCTTTTCTCCCGGTGGTGCTGCTATCAGTCTTCATGGTTCATCTGCCGTTACCATCATTGACTCCGAAGTTACCGGCGGCGGCAGCAACTGGTACAATGCCGAGGATGCTCTCAACGTGAGCAACCAGTTTACCGGTACTTTGAGTGTTCAGAATTCCACCGTCGAGGGAGGCTCCGCCGAAGGAGCTGTCGGAAACTATGGTACCGGCGGAGTCGGTGTCTATACTCACACGAGCACCGGTTGTGAGCAGATCGATATTACCGGTTCCACTATTTCCGGTGGAGACGGCGGCAAGAGCTCCAACGGTATTGGCATCGAATACCGTAATGCAAAAGTTGAGATGACGATCACCGATTCCACAGTTAAATCCGGCAATGGCGAAAATGCTTCCGGGAATGGTGCCGCATTGGGAATTTACAGCTCCGACAGCACCCAGATCGTTTTGGAGGATGTCAAACTCAATGGTGCTGACAACGCAGTGATCAAAGGCGGTGACAAAGGTATTACTGTTACCGGTCCTGTGGAAGTGGTCGGCGGGACTTTGGAAAATACAAAAATCGATGTGGATGCAACCGATCTTGAAGGTACCGCAGCTATTATCACCGGTGACACCGATGGCGTTGAAGTTTCCGTCACCGGCAACGAAAATGCCGCAGTCATCGTTGAAGGCGGAAAAACCTACATCACCACCGAAACCGATCCTGCCGCTGCTGATACAAGCGTTATCTATGTGAACAGCGCCTGGGCTGATGCCGCAGAGAATCAGCTCGTCGGAGTCGGAAAATTCCTCGGCGTCAACGCCTTTGCTGACGTCAACGAGGCTGAAGCCGTTGCCGAAGCCGGTGCCGCAAAAATGGTTGTTGCCGAAGGCGCCGATGTGACCTATACCAAGGATCAGTACTATTTCCTCAACACCAACCCCAACGAAGGCGGCGAAAACAACGCCTTTGATAATGTGGTCGATGCTGAGAAAACATACGATATGGAAATCAACGGCACTTTCCGTGCCTATCAGATTTTGCTGAACAACGCCGAAACCGTTGTCTCTTCCACCGGAAAAGCCTTTGCCACCGGCGAAGCCTTCCGTGTTATGGGCGGAACTCTGACAGTTCAGGGCAGCCGCGCCGAAGATGCGGGTGCTCCCGAAGAGATCTTCACCGGTTCCTGGGGCGGCGGTACTAAAGCCGGTGCCGACACTCAGATCAATGCCGGATATTTCCAGATCAATCAGGGGGCGACTGCCGACTTTGACGACACTGTGGTCTTTGTCCATGCCGGTTTGTTCTCTATTGACAACTCCAAAGCTGACTTTGACAACACCTACATCTACCTCGGCAGCGGCGGAACTTATGCCGACAATCAGGTAAAATTCACCAATGGTGCCGAAGTCCTCTTCAGCAATAACTCCACTCTGGTTCCCGATGCGGCGTTCGGTCTTCATATCACAGTTGACGGGACCTCCTCCCTGACAGTTTCCGATTCAGAGATCAAGGCTGTTGACACTGTGACCAATGCCGGTTCCATCGTGTTGGAAAACGGTGGTTCTCTGGAAGCCGGTGAATTTTCCAACGTGGCACTGGTGACCATTGACGGTTTTACAAAAGGTGCTGCCCGTGACGTCACCATTGCTTTTATCCCCGCCGGTTCCGGAACATCCCGCTCGATTACCGTTTCCCTTGCCGCCAATGCGACCTCTCTCAATCTTGCTCTTGACAATGTCGCTGACGGGAACTACAGTCTGACCGTTATTGACGGAACTTCTGCCTTTATGGTCAACAACGTTGATGTTGTCAACGGTACAATCGCGGTCAACGGCGGTTCCTTCACTGCCGACAAAGTCAGTACCGGAATGGGCTCATTCGACATCGACGGTGCTTCCTCTGTGAATGTGGCTGAACTCGCCGGTGTCGCCAATGTCAAGGGCGGTACTCTGACCGACTCTGTCATCGGCGGTGTTGTCGCCGTTACCGGTGATACCACTTTGGAAGGTTCCAACGATTTCAGCAAGATCTGGGTTTCCGGCGGCACCCTGACTGTCGACGGCGATCTGGTTACCAAAGCTCCTTATCCTGCTTTCTTTGTCATCGGTAATGATGAAAAAGTCAATGCCACTGAAAAAGGCTTCTACAATGGTTTCGTCGGCACTGAAGCAGGTGAAATGATCGTCAACGGCAGCTACACCGCAGAAGAAGGTGTGGTGGGCAACGGCGGTAAACTCACCGTCAACGGCGAAATGACCGCCAATTGTCTCTATCTCCGCGGCGGCGAAACGACTGTTGCCGAAGGCGGCAGCCTCACCGGAATCGTCTGGGGCGGCGTTGAAGCCGGAGCCAGTCTGGTTGTTGACGGCGGTACATTCGCTACCGCAAAAGGAGAGAGCGGGGAGTCCTTCTCCAACGCCGGAACTTTCACCGTCAAAGGCAGCAGCACTCTTCAGATCGTTAATTTCGCTTCCGGTACCATTGAAGTTGCCGATGGCACTTCTCTCACCGACACCGTGATCGCCGGTAAAGGTACAGTTAAATTGAACGGAACTGTCAACTTCTACGGAACCAACAGCATTGCTGCTGTCGAAAATACTGTCTTTGATATCGTCGTCAATAAAAATGCCAGTCTGGTTATGCCCAGAACCAGCAATGTCTGGGGATACGGCAGAGATGTTACTGTTTACGGTGTGATCGAAGATGCCACCGCTCTTGAAAGTCTCGACGGTGTCACTCTTTCACTCAAGGCTGACACCGCCAGCGGTTTCAGCATCGGCGGCACCGGAACTCATACTCTGACCGTTGAGGATGCCTATGTTGATCTCGGCAAATCCAGCTGGAAAAATGCCCTCGGTACCTACACTTGGAATTTCACCAACTCCTACGTCAAAGTCGGCACTTTTGCTGACAACAAAGCCGGCGGCAGTGCTGATGCCAGCTGGGTGAGCACTTTTGATGACAG
Source organism: Victivallaceae bacterium (assembly GCA_045605205.1). GTDB lineage: Bacteria > Verrucomicrobiota > Lentisphaeria > Victivallales > Victivallaceae > UBA1784. The sequence continues at coordinate 4,510 of JAZUPO010000119.1, read as the reverse complement.
TGTCCTTGTTTCCGATACCTATCTCAAAACCGGTAAGGGTATGGAAGTCAACTTCATCAACGGTTCAGTTGCAACCATCAAGGGCAGTATGCGCATAGATGGTGTTCTGAACATCGATGACACAAGTTCCGTGAGCGTCAACGGCTACTTCAATGCCGGTGCCGCCGGAGCTGCCAGCGAACACAGCGACATTCTCGGTACGCTGAATATCGCAGGCGATATGAATATCAAAGGCAGCGGTGTGGTCGAACTGCTCAGCGGCGGTACCGTCAATGTGAAAGGCGGTAATTTCGACCTGACCAACGACAATGGTTCCCGTCTCGACGTCCTCGTCGATGCCGACTCTGAAATCGCGGTCAGCGGCGGTACTTTCACCGCCGGAACTGTGACCAACAACGGTACTTTCGCTGTGAACGCAGGCGGCGAAACCACTCTGGACATCACAAAGCTTTCCGGAAGCAGCATCGATTTGAATGACGGTGCCATTCTCAAAGACTCTACCGTCGGCGGCAAAGTTTATGTTGCCGGTGATGTGACGTTCCGCGGTAAGAACGTCTTTACTATGATTACTGATTTCGGAACCTATTACACCCCCGATGCTCCTGCCAAATGGACTGTTGAAAAGGGCGGTTCTGTTGAACTGACCAGCGGCTCCTACGGTCTGGGTTACGGTGACAACGTGACCGTTCTGGGCGAGATCACCGATGCAAAGGCAGCTTTCGCCGCAGGATTGACCAAAGAAGATGCTTCTCTGATCGTCAATAACACCTTTATCACCCAGAACAACAGCACAGGCCGCGGCACGAGCAACAGTTTGACTGTCGAGGGTGCCTATGTCAGAATTTCTATGGAAGGTGCTGATAACTCCTTCAAGAACCACGCCTCCGATACTTACGGTTCTTATCTCTTCACCTTCACCGATGCTGTTTTCGAAACCAACAGTTTCAAATTTACTTCTTCCGCTGAAGGCACTGACGGCAAATATGATTTTGTTATGACCGACAGTGTGTTCAAGACCGGCGGCGAATTCATCTATACCGATGTTGAGTCCACAATGACTCTTGACAACTCCGACGTCATTTCCACCGGAATGAACGGAACCCACGAAAACGCCGGTACTTTGATCCTCAAAAACGGAGCGACCTTCTCCAATGTGAATTCTGTGTTTACCAACAGCGGAACTCTGACTCTTACTGCCGACTCATTGTTTACCGCCAAGGATTTGGTCAATAGCGGTACCATCACCATCAATGCCGCAGGCTTCACCGAAGGCATCAACAAGGTCATCGACCTGAGCGACTCCACCAGCCTCGAAGGCAAAGTGACCATCAGCGGTCGTAAAGAAAGCACCAGCGTCTACTATCTCGCCGATGGTGATGTGATCTTGAGCAACGCCGATATGAGCGTTCTCTATGTGGGCTCCCAGTATGATGTTGAATTCGGTACTGAAGTCGCTGAAGGCAAATTTGCCGGTATCAACGCCTTTGCAACTCTTAAGGAAGCTATCGCTGCTAAAACTTCTGCGACTGAAGAATTTGTGGTTGAAAGTGATATTGATGGCGATGAAATCGCAAGTCTCGGAGGTCTCAAGATCACGACCAATGTTGAAGGCGGAGTCACCATCAACAATACCTATGATAATTGGGTCTATGTTTCCGGAAATACCAATATCGGTGCCGGAGTGACCATTAATTCCGGTTACTACTTCTACTATGGTGAAGGTAATGAAATCTCTGGTAAACTTGTGGCTTCCGGGCAGAATTACCAGCGTTATGATGATGTGATCACCATCAATCCCGGCGGTTTGATCAGCTGTCTTGGCGAAGCCTTCGTTATCCGTTACAACAATGAGAACGGCAGCGAGGGCGGTTTCCGTGTGATTGGTGATGCTGCAGAAGGTGCCGCTTTGGCCGACCGCACTGTTCAGCTCAATGGTTCTTACTACAGCTTCTACAGCGGTACCATTGATGCCAGCGATACCTTGATCACCGGCGGAGCTATCTGGATGACTAATGCCACCGACGGTCAGGGATACAAAGCTGTTGCCACGCTTGATAATACCATTTGGACTTCTACCGGCAATCTGGAGATGAACGGCGATGCCACCATTACTTTGAACAAAGGCAGTATCCTGCAGGTGAGCAATCACGACGGATACAAAGCAAGTTCTCTGGATGCCACCTCCGTACTCAATGTGAATGACTCCACCTTTATTGCACAAACTCTTGTGAATAACGGCAAGATCACAGTTTCCGGAGAGAGCAATCTTGATTTCGGTGCATACAGTGGCAGTGGTTGGGTCTATATGATGGATGCCAAGATTGGTCCTGACTTTGAACTGTCGGGGGCCAATGTCCGGTTTGCCGATGGCGAAAGCACTCTTGACGGTGCCACCATCAACGGCCCCGCCTTCCAAGTCGGTTTCGGTGGCTATCTCGCCAAAGATGAACGGGAAAATGTTGCTGACATCGTTGTCAATGTGACCAATAACTCCTACATCCACACCGAAGACGTTGACTATAACGGCTGGGTCGGTACCGGCTGGTTTGAAAGCGATGCCGACAAAGCTGCCGCGATGACCGATGCCCGCTACACTCTGAATATTGAAAATTCAGTTGCCGAGTTCGGTTATTTCCACGTCTCCACTGACGGTATTCTCAATGTGACCGGCAATGCCGACGAAAAGAAAACCTACACCGGAGTCAGTTACAGCTACTACGGCGGCCGTACTATGATCAACGGTGTTGCCACCTTTGACAACGTGGATGCTCTGGTCCTGTATACCAATGTTTCCTGCGATAACGGCACTGAAACCCCCGGAAAACTGGTCATCAAAAACGGTGCCAACTACGTTTCATATCTGGACAGCTCTTCCGACATCGCCAGCTTCAAGATCTCCAAGACCGGTATCGTCGAAGTTGACAACGCAACTCTCGATGCCCGTCACGGCACATTGCTCGACACTGCCGATGCAAACCTGACCATCAAAAACAACGGTATCTTCAAAGGCTATGTCGTCACCAACAACGGAACCATCACCGTTGACGGCGCTCAGTTCAATGCAACTACCGTCACCAACGCCGGAACCTTTACCGTTACCGGTGAAAGCACCATCCAGATCGGTACTTACAGCAACGGCAGCGGCAAGCAGCTCAGATTTGAGGATGCTACTCTGGTTGGCGACTCCAACATCGGCGGTAACGCCTTTGCATTCGGTAAAACTTCCGTTAAAGGAACGCTGACTCTTAAACGGCTCAATGTTTATGATTCATTCACCATTGAGGAAAATGCTCAGATGACTGCTTCCATCGTGATCGTGGACGGTTATCTTAAACTTGCTGAAAATGCCTCACTCAGCCTCAAATACCTGAATGTGGACGGTATTGCTGATATCGCAGGTGCGGTCAATGTTACCAATGACAGCCGCAACAACTTCAGCACTCTGGTGCGTGACGGCGGTACGGTCAATCTTGCTGCCACCGGTTCCATTACCGGTGAAACCTACAACGGCAAAGTCAATGAAGGCGGTACCCTCAATATCAACGGCGGCAGTGTCACATTCACCAAATACACCGACGGCAGAGCCGGAAAATTCCAGAATGACGGTACTGTCAATATGACCGCCGGAAAATTGACTGCCGCTGAGGTGATCAACAACGGCGAGCTGATCCTTGCTGAAAGTGCACTTGTCACCGCTTCTGATGCCCTTATCAACAATGGTACGATCACCATCAACGTGACTGATGGCTGGGAAGGTGTTGCAGTCCTCATCGACGGCGCGGCCGGTACCGAAAGTTTCGGAAATATCGTTGTTGATGCCGCTGATGCCGCCAACGGCGTGAAGTATACAATCGATGCCGCCAACGGCGATCTGATCGTCCACAATGTGGATACCACCACTGTTTACGTGAACTCCGAATGGAGCGGTTCTTTTGGCAAAAAGGTCGGCGAAGGTCAGTATTTCGGTATCAATGCGTTTGCTGAATTCACCGATAATGGTACGAACGATAAAGGCTGGAGCAACTTGCTGGTTCTGCCTGAAGACACAACCGAAATTGTGCTGGCTGCCGGTAATGAAGATTTCTCCTACGGTATGCTTCGTCCGACCCAGAACATCACCGTCCGGACCGAAGGTGAAGGTTATGCTGTGATTGACCGTTTTGTCAATATGGGCGCTGACCTTGTTTTTGCCGAAGGTTCCAAAGTCAAGGTTATCGGCAATGTTGGACTTTCCGGTGCCAATAATCAGGGCGGCAGCATCACGATCAACGGCGAGGTTTATCTGGCTATTGCTGCCGATAATCCCAACAAGGCTCTCTATCTGTGGGGTATGAATGATACTCCCGGACAGTTGGTCATCAATGCCGGCGGTATCCTCAAAGCAGATTGCGGCAATGTTGAAAACCACGGCACGATCACTGTTTACGGTACTATGGAACTGGGTAAACTCGGCGATGCTCCCAAACTGGCTGGTGTCGGTGCCAACAATGGCGGCTGGCACGGTCATCTG
>JAZUPO010000118.1:0-13833 GCA_045605205.1 Victivallaceae bacterium | reverse complement strand
CGGACGAACCAGCTGGCTCCGGAAACAGTGAAACAACCGGCGCAAAGAAGTGCCAACAAGGCGGTTTTCACAAATTTGGACATAATAACAAAACTCCTTTTTATTGTAAAAGTTTTTGAAAAGGCTCTGTTCCCATTACGGGTAGGTAAGAAAACTATTTTCCCCAGAAAGTTTTTACAGACCGCTTTTCATTTTTGACTTTTTGTCAAAAATTAAAAGCGTTACTGAAAAAGGTTTGGGATCCACCTTCGCCAAGGCTACGGCGGACAAGAAAGGGAGTGGGGTTTGGGGTGGGGGGAAAAGACCTTTCCTAAAAAGGGCTTTCCCACCGCCCCAACTCCCTCAACCTTTTTACCGACCTTTGTCGGGAACAGCGCTTTTGAAAAATATCAGATCACACTTTATAAATATAATGCTCTTTTTCTCATTCTGCAAATGAAAGATGTAGAAAAAAGAGAAATTTTATCTTTCGGGGCCCTTAAAATTTGCTGTAAAAGACAGTGGCCATAATAATAAAGAGAACTCCGTTATAGATGAAGCTGTCAAGCACATCCAGAGCTCCGCCCATACCGGGGATGTAGTTGCCGGAATCCTTGATATCACAACGGCGTTTGAGGGCGGATTCAGTCAGGTCGCCGAAGAAACTGCCCAGAGCCAGCACCACACCGGTGACGGCACACCACCCGAGTTTCAGATCCCCCCACCAGTGGAAACAGCAGGCAACCAGCACCGTGAGGATCAGGCCGCCGGCAAAGCCTTCCCAGGATTTTTTGGGGCTGACAGAGGGAGCGATCTTGTGATTGCCGCCGGGGAGAAATTTCCCTGAAAGCATACCGAAAATATAGCCTCCTGTGTCCATTGTCTTTGACACAGCGATCAGAAAGAGCATTCCGGGAACAGTGCCGCTCTTAAAAATATTCAAAGGTTCAAAGGGCAGCATAAGGGGCCAGCAGCTCACTGCCGCCAGCAGAGGAACTCCGAAAACAAAGAAGACCCCGGCGGAACCGGCGATCCTTTCAAGGACACCTTCTTTGCGGAAGATCAGCACCAGAGCCGGAAGCACCAACAACCCCGCCGCAGAACAAAGCACCAGGTCGATCCGCATCGACAGCGAAAAGTTTTCCAGCAGCCGCTGTCCGTTCAATGCTCCCAGTGCCGCAACAGCAGCAACCAGACCGGTTATTTTGGGGTAGGAAAGGATATTGATCTTCTGCACCATAGCTGCCGCTTCATAAACGGCCAATCCCAGTGCCAGAGGAGCAATGACGGTATAGATCCAGAAGCCCCCCGCTTTCCAGCAGAACATAAGAGCTCCCAGAGCAATAAGAAGGGGAAAACTGATCAAACGGTACTTTAACATAACAACTCCCAGAAATTTGCCTCCACTGCCGCACAAAATGCGTGATAAACCGGCAGGTGAAGTTCTTGTATTTTATATGTTTCAGCCTCCGGCACCGCAATGGTGACATCGGCATATTTTTCACAGATCCCGTGACGGTTCCCCGTCAGCAGAAAACTTTTGACCCCTTTGACCTTTGCCGCCATAAGGGCACGACGCAGATTTTCGGAGCCCCCCCCTGTGGAAATGGCAAGAAAAACATCTCCGGCTTTGGCCTGTGCCCAGAGCTGCTGGGCAAAGATGTTCAAAGGCTCCACATCGTTGATGTAGGCGGTATTGAACCCGGGGTGGGAAAGAAGCGATACCGCAGGAAGTCCCCCTTGCAAAGTTTTGGCAAGATCAATGCCCTCTTCGCCGAAAAGATGCTGAAAATGAGTTGTTTCTGCATCGCTGAGAGCTCTGCGGGAACGGAAACCTTTGAGCAATTCGCCGCAGATATGGTCGGCATCGGCACCGCTGCCGCCGTTTCCGGCGACGAAAAAAGTTCCTCCCTGACGGTAAGAAGCGACGGTGGTATCAATAAGAGACTCAAGAGAAGCAGAACACACTTCAAGAACGGGATAACGTTCAAGGAGAGTCCTTATAACGGTCTGCTGATTTTCCATAATCATTTGCTGCTCCTTTTGTTGTAAATGTATCAGTAAACGAAGAGGATCTCCCGGTACTTGGGCAGGGGCCACGCCTTGTCATCGAGGACAGATTCCAGAGTATCGGCGGCACACCGCACCTTTTCAAGGGCGGCGATAATGGCAGCTGAATCATCCTTTTTCAACGCTTTTTCAAGAGCGATACAGTTATCTGAGAGCTGATCGAGTCCAGTTCCGAGAGCGTTGACTGTCCGTTCCATAGCACTTTTTCCGGGGCGGTCGCCCAGGGCGTTCAGAGTGGAAACGGCTCCGCCCAGTTCAATGGAAACGGCAGGCAGTATGGTGCTGCGGGCCATTTCGAGTCCCACTTCGCCTTCGATGCGGATCTTACGGTGGTATTCCTCAAGGAAGACTTCATACCGGGAATCCATTTCCTCTTCAGAAAGAACTCCGTAATCTGCCATAAGTTTCTTATTGGCACTGTATTTAAGGGGCTTCAAAGCGTCGAGAGTGTTGTTCAAATTGACCAGGCCCCGTTTTTCCGCTTCTTTGGTCCAGGCGGCGGAGTAGTTGTCGCCATTGAAGATCACCCGTTTATGGGCCGAATAGACCTCTTTCAGAAGTTTCTGGAGCTTTTCGTTGAAATTCTTTTCAGTAAAGTGTTCCAGATGATCTGAGAAAAAGTCCAGCGACTCCGCCATAATGGTGTTGAGCATCATATTGACACCGGAACAGGACTGGCTTGAACCGGGGGCACGGAATTCAAACTTGTTGCCTGTGAAGGCAAAAGGACTGGTACGGTTCCGGTCGGTGGCATCCCGGGGCAGTGACGGAAGGGTGTCCACACCGATCTTCATACGGCCGGGTTTTCCGGATTTCCCTGCGGGAGCACCGGATTCCAGTTCCTCAAGGATCCCGGTCAGCTGTTCGCCCAGAAAAATGGAGGTGATGGCAGGAGGAGCTTCGTTGGCTCCCAGACGGTGATCGTTGCCGGCGGCTCCGGTGGTGGTACGCAGCAGATCGCTGTGCAGATCGATCCCCCGGATAATGGCACACAAGGCGGTCAGGAACAGAGCGTTTTCAGCCGGATTTGATCCCGGATCGAGCAACTGTCTGCCGTCGCAGGAAATGGACCAGTTGTTATGTTTACCTGAACCGTTGACTCCGGCAAAGGGTTTTTCGTGAAGCAGGCAGACAAGGCCGTTGCGTTCAGCGGATTGCCGGAGTATTTCCATAACCAGCATATTGTGGTCAACAGCCAGATTCTGTTCTTCGTACATAGGAGCCAACTCAAACTGAGCCGGAGCCACTTCGTTGTGGCGTGTCCGGGCGGGGATACCCAGTTTCCAGAGTTCCCGTTCCACTTCGCTCATAAAGTTGAGCACCCGGGGGCGTATGGCACCGAAATAGTGATCTTCAAGCTGCTGGTGCTTCGGCGGCGGTGCTCCGAAAAGTGTCCGTCCCGTCTGGACAAGGTCGGGACGCTGGAAATAGAAGTTCCGGTCGATGAGAAAATACTCCTGTTCGGCCCCCAGTGAGATCTGAACATTGCAATCCTCTTTGCCGAAACACTTCATAAAACGCTTGACCGCCGTCCGCAAAGCCTGAATGGAACGCAAAAGCGGCGTTTTGCGGTCAAGGGCGGCTCCGGTGTAGGAGCAGAACGCCGTGGGGATACACAAGGTCGCCCCCTGAGCGTGACGCTTGATAAAGGCGGGACTGGTGGGATCCCAGGCGGTGTAGCCACGGGCTTCAAAGGTGCAGCGCAAGCCGCCTGAGGGAAAACTTGAGGCATCGGGTTCACTCATAATGAGGTTTTTACCGGAAAAGGCCATAATGGCCTCAGCCATACCGGTTCCTTCAAGGAAGGCATCGTGTTTTTCGGCAGTTCCTCCGGTGAGGGGCTGGAACCAGTGGGTGAAGTGGGTCACGCCCCGGGCCATAGCCCATTCTTTCATTGCGTGAGCCACATCGTCGGCGATAGCCGGATCGAGGGGAGCCCCCTCGGTAATGGTGGAAAGCAGTTTGCGGGCACACTCCTTTGGCAGATACTGTCGGATGGCCGCCGCATTGAAAACATCTTCGCCGTAAAACGAGATATCTGTTTTAACTGCGGGTGCCGGGCCGGGGACGGGCCGGGAAGCGACCGAATTGATCGCATAGGTCCGGTTGCTGCTGCTCATAATCTGACTCTACTCCTTGAATTGATATTGTTGTTCTCTTAATATAATCATAAAGAGCCCCTTTTACAAGTTACCGTCAGAAAAAGAGGAAAAATTTGATGCAAAAAATCCATTTTTTGCCTTTGGAAGCCTTCCGGGGGCTTGCCTTTGGGGCGTTTCAATGATATATTTTCCCTGTGACGTTTACAGTGATTGTAAAATTTCAGTTTTACACAAGGGATTTGAAATGAAATTGTTTCTGACAGCTGTGCTCATATGTTGTGTATGGGGCATTTCCGGAGCGGAGACGGTGACTTACCGTTCCAGTTCCGGTGTGCAGCTGCATACGAGCGTAACATTGCGGAAACTGGAGCGGTTTCTCAAAGAACTTTTTCCCGGAACTCCCTTCCGCAAAAGCTCCCTCGTCATCGACATCATCGGCCCGGGAGCCCCGCTGCCCCCTGTGACGGAGGAACGCCTTGAGATCAAAGCGGACGATTTGGAAAAACTTTCCCTTGAAACTCTTGCTCAGGCCGGAAGTGCCATACTCAAAGCCCACGGCAAAGCTCCGGAAGGGTTCAAAGTCCCTCTTTTTCTCTGTGGAGCCTTCCGTCACCGGGAGCGGAGTTTGCAGAACGAATCCCGCTTTCTTGGCAACAACCGGAAACTTTATTCCGCCGGAGCTCTTTTTCAGGCAGGAGCAATGCCGCCTTTGAAAGAACTTCTCTCGCAGGATGACCCCGACAGCGATCCTGTTCTGGCACGCTGGTATGACGATCACGCCCGGCTGCTGCTGGAACTTTTACGCAGCAACGGGTTCAGGGGCCGTGTACAGGAACTTCAGCCCGCCGCAGAAAAACTCCTCAAAAGCGACACCTATTCCGCCGGGATCCGTGCTCTTTTGTGGAACAATTTCACCCTGCTGCCGCCTCATCTCATCCGCCGGGAGCTGGATCAGCTTCTGCAGGTTTCCTTTCCCCGGCTCGACCACAACGGCGAACCGAACGGCTTGTTTGAAACACTTGCCGTCTCTCAGCTCCCTGAAAAACTCCGTCAGCACCCCCTGCGGGGAGAAGTTTTGCGTTCCTACGCCTCACAGGTACTCAAAACCTCTGCCGGATGTCCCCGTTTTTTCCAGGGAGTTCTGCGGGAACTGCACGACAGTGCAAATGCCTTGAGCAGAGCGTCAAAACCGGAACTGGAAGGGCGTTTTTATGCCGCTCTTGCCAATGTGGAACGCACGTTCCAGTTCCACAGCAAATGCTCAAAAGCCCTGGATGATGCCGCATTCAATACGGAAAATCCCGTAAAACTTTTACGGAATGCCCTCATCGAAAACAGCCGCAGCGGACAGCTTCTGACTCCTGAAGGTGAACGGTTCCTGCAGCGGTGGAACGAATATTACAACAGCAATTGAAAAAAACTGAAGTGGAACAAATCTGATGGCCAGCAATCAAAAAAATTCTTCACGGCGATGGATCATCGTTGTCACTGTTCTTGCAGTGACGATCGGGATCCTTGCAACTTATCCCTGGTGGGCTCCCCAGCTCAGCCGCAGTGCCGGAGGATTTTTCCGTCCCTATCTTGAACTTGCCAATGCCGGTAATGCCGCTTTGTCGGATCAGACACTGCTGCTCCACGACCGGGTCACCCTCGCCAAAGAGATAGAAACTCTCCGCCGCCACAATGCCGATCTGGAAAGCCGCAGCGGCCTGGCAATGGCTCTGCTCGAAGAAAACCGCCGGCTCCGCCGTCATTTGAATCTGCTCCCTCCACGGGGATGGAACTATGTGCACACAGAAGTCCTGCTCCGGGATCCCTATTCCTGGCAGAGTTCCTTTACCATCGGTCACGGATCACTCCACGGCATTGCCAAAGGAGATGCCGTCATCGAAGTCCGTTCCCCCGGGATCCGGACTCTGGTGGGGATCATAGGCAGTGTGGAACCCTACCGGGCACAGGTGCTCGTGCTGGGGAATCCGGCTGTCCGTCTCTCTGTGCGGCTGGGGAATACCGACACAGTGGGGTTCCTCAATGTGAACGAAAGAGCCGCCACATTGCAGACCGTTCCTGTGGGCCTGCTGCCGGCGGATTATATTTTCAAACGGGGACAGGCGGTCACTACCACCGGATTTGAACGGGCGATCCCCGCAGGACTCAAGGTGGGAGAAATGTACAGCCTTGACAGCAGTACTGAATTTTTTGCCGGAGACACTCAGAAATCAGGTTTCATCAGACTGGGCGCTGACTACAACAGCTTGAGATATCTTATCGTCATCACCGGGAACAAAGGAACCGGCGGAACTGCACAAAAGAGGAGCAAATGATCAATATTCTTCACGGGACTGCCGCTGTTGCCCTCGCTGTGCTGCTGGAACTTTTTGTCGGCAGCCGGGGTTGGGTGATCCCTTTTTGTGCCTGTATCCTCAACCGGGTCACATCCGGATTTCCCCTGCCCTGGGTCTTTCTCAGCGGTTTGGGCACAGGATTGATTTTTGACCTTATCTACTGGCGTAAATTTCCGGCGGCGGCCCTTTCCCTCGGATTCACGCTTCTGATCATCCGGTTGGTGAAAGACAAAATCAAAGTGCAGAACCGCTTTGTCAATGCTCTTGTTTCCGGAGCTCTCAGCGGCATACTGACGGTCTTTCTTATGGCCCTTCTGCAGGGCTATCCCGATGGCAGAAGAGTTCCTTTGAAGTTCCATCTTGTCACCTCGGTTGCCGGAGCACTGGTGTTCCAGACTCTTATTTCTCCCCTGGGCAGCAAGGCCGGGGAAGTGCCCGAAAGACAACCCAAAAACAGCGGGAAAACAGAAAAGGAGTCCCCACCCAAGAAAAAGAACAAAACCGCCGCCTCTCAAGGCAGATCCTCAGGCAGAAAGAAGTAACTTATGGCCCGTAAAGGCAAAAAAAATGAACCCCCGAAAGAAAAATTCCCGGGAGCAGAGAAACTTGACCTCAAGGTCAGGCTCTTTCTGCTTGCAGGAATAATGGGGCTCCTCTGTATCGTGATCGCATTCCGGCTCTATCAGGAACAGATCCTTTCTTCTGCCGAAAGACAGGAACGGATCACCACCCAGTCCGTCAAGCGGATCCGTCTGCCCGGGCGCCGGGGCAGCATCCATACCTCCGACGGAGTGCTCCTGGCAGGCAATACAGGCACATTACAGCTCCTCTTTTTCCCGGAGCAAATGCGGAAACGCCGCCGCAGTGAAACCATAAACTATATGCTTTCCTGTGCCGAAAACATCGCTCAGGCTGTGGGAAGAAAAAATATCCTGACTCCGAGAAAGATCTCACGCCACCTCTATCTGCAGCCCGCTATGCCGCTGCTGGTAATGGATGACCTCACCCCCCTCGAAGCCGCAAGGGCTATGGAGTGTGCCAATTCCATTGACGGCGTCGAACTGGTGGGGGCCGATGTCCGCAGTTATCCGGAAGGAACCTTTGCCTCACAACTTATCGGCTATACCGGCAATGCTCCTGTAAGTTCTTCCGCCGACCGCAAGGAATTCAATCTCTACGTGCCTGATGTCATCGGAAAACAGGGGGCCGAAAAAGCCTTTGATTATCCGGGCACCAATCAGGAAACTGTCAGAGGCCTGCTGGGAGAACCGGGCTATGCCCTGGTACGGGTCAACAACGTGGGCAACGCTGTCAACCGGCATATCGGCCGCTATGAACCCCGCCACGGCAATAATGTGTTCCTCACACTTGATTACCGGGCCCAGAAACTTGCCCAGAAACTTCTTGGCTTCCGCCGGGGGGCCTTTGTGGTTCTCGACGCTTCAAACGGTGCCGTCATTGCCGCCGCCTCATCGCCCTCTTTCGACTTGACGCGTTTTACGCCGGTGATCCCCGAGGAATATTATGCTGAACTTCTCAGAGATCCGGGGCACCCACTGCTCAACCGGGCAACTCAGGGACTTTACACCCCCGGATCCATTATGAAAGTCCTCACCGCTCTTGCGATGCTCAATAAGGGCCACGATCCTGCCACGCTCATCGACTGCCCCGGATATGCAGTCATCGGCAATGCCAAACTCCGCTGTGCCAACCGCTACGGACACGGAGAACTGGATCTTGCCAACGCGATCAAGCATTCCTGCAACACCTATATGGTCAAAGGAACTGCCAATCTGAGCGTGGAAGAGATTGCCGCTGTAATGAAATCCGCCGGCTTGGGCTCCCCCACCGGCATCGAAACTGAGGAACGGGGAGGGGTGCTGCCTTCAAGAGAAGCCAAAGCCCGGCGGTATAAAGGTTATCACGCCCGCTGGAGTGCTTTTGACACCGCTTTGATTTCCATCGGTCAGGGAATGATTATGGTCACCCCGCTTCAGGCCGCCAACGTGGCTGCCGCTTTTGCCAACGGCGGAGTCTGGTATAAGCCTCATCTGCTGGACCGGGTCACAGATCAGCTGGGGCGGCAGCTGATGAAGTATACTCCTCAAACAGGGGGCCGACTTCCCGGAACTCCGGCTGCCATTGCCACTGTACAAAAAGGGATGTCCAAGGGGGTCAATGACTCCGGCGGCCCGGGCCGCCGGGCCCGGAGGCCCGGACTGGAAATATATGGAAAAACCGGTTCAGCTGAATCCGGCCCGAAAGAAAAACGGATCGTTACGACCTGGTTCATAGCCTATGTCAAACATAAAAATAAAACTTACGCCTCAGCTCTCGTTTACGAGGAGGGCCGTTCAGGAGGTTCTGACTGTGCCCCGCTGGTGGGAGAATTCTTTGAGCGTTTTCTGTTGAAAAAAAGTAAAAATGAGTGAAAAAAAGAAAAATGTCGTCATCCTCGGAGCTTCCGGTTCTGTGGGGAGTTCCGGTATCAATGTCATCAAAGCCGCCCGTGACAAGTTCCGCATCACAGGAATGAGCGGTTACAGCCGTATGGAGGAACTGGCACAACTCTGCCGGGAATTCGACTGCCCCAAAGCCGTTGCCGCAAATCCTGCCTGTTACGGGAAACTCAGAGAACTTCTGCCTGACCGGGAATGTCTGTCAGGGATCGAAGGTATGACCGCTCTTGCCTGTGCTCCTGAGACTGACATTCTGCTTTGTGCCGTTGCCGGAGCTGACGGTCTGCTGCCGGTGATCGCCGCTTTGAAAGCAGGAAAACAGGTGGCTATCGCCAGCAAAGAGGTGCTGGTGCTGGCGGGCGAAGTGGTGATGAAACTTGCCGCTCCCGGACAATTGCTTCCCGTTGACAGTGAACATTCGGCTGTTTATCAGTGTCTTCAGGGCAGAGCTCCGCAGGAGGTCAAAAAACTGCTTCTCACGGCTTCCGGCGGGCCTTTCAGGCTGTGGGAAAAAGAAAAGATCCTGTCAGCATCTGTTTCTGAAGCTTTGTGTCATCCCACCTGGAATATGGGCCGCAAGATCACCGTGGATTCCGCTTCTATGATGAATAAGGCTCTGGAACTGGTCGAAGCACGTCACCTCTTTGGAGTTTCTCCTGAAAAACTGGATGTGATCATTCATCCCCAGTCCCGCATCCACTCAATGGTGGAACTGACAGACGGTTCTCTCATTGCTCAGGTGGCGATCCCGGATATGCGTCTTCCGGTGGCCTGGGCCTTATCTTATCCGGAGCGTTACGGATTGGATTTCCCCGCCTACGACTGGCGTACCGGAGGGATGATGGAGTTTTTTGAGCCGGACAAAGAAAAGTTCCCCTCTTTCAAGTTTGCGGAAGCTGCTTTGCAGACAGGAGGCACGCTCCCCGGAGCTATGAGTGCCGCCAATGATGTGGCTGTGGCCAGATTTCTCAAGGGGGAAATCCCTTTCGGCGGCATCTGGCAAATCATCGCCAAAATAATGGACACCCATACCGTCCGTCCTCAAAGTTCCCTTGAAGAGATCCTGGCCATCGACCGGGAAACGAGGATCAGAGCACAGGAGATAAAATTGTGAAGCTCTTTTTGAAACTTTATTGGAAAAAACTTCTTTTACTGCTCATCCTCTTTGGATGTGCCACCCGGGCGGGCAATATGTTTGCCGCATTGGACTACGATGAAATATGGACGATGACCTATTTTTCATCCAAAGGGATCAAAGCGATCTTTACAGAGCTTTCACTGCCCAACAATCAGGTGCTCAACTCACTCTGCGTCAAAGGGATAATGATGCTGGAACTTCCTTTTTGGAGTATCAGGCTCCACAGTTTTGCTGCCGGAGTTCTTGCCATATTGCTTATGATTCCGCTCGGCATCAAATTGGGCAGGAGCCGCGGAGCGGGCTTCTGGAGTGCACTTTTTCTGCTGTTCAGTGCCCCGGCGGCGGCTTATTCCCAGCTGGCCCGGGGGTATGAACTGCAGCTGTTCTTTTTGCTGCTTTACACGTGGGGACTTTTATATGTGCCTGAAAAAAAATATCACTGTTATGCCTTGGGAGCCATTGCCGCCGGCGGTCTGGGGGCTGTGCTGACCTTGCCCACTTCGGTGATCTATCTGGGCGTGATTACACTTGGTATTTTTATTCTGCGTCCCCGGCTTCCGGGAAAAGATGTGCTGGTACTTCTGGGAGCGGGAGTTGTTTTCTGCGGCCTGTGGTACGGCATCAATCTGGAACAATTCCGTGCGGGGCAGCAATTTGGAACGGTCATTGATTCCCACAGAAGTTTTTTCAACTTTGCCTTGACCACTTTAGACGGTCTGCTGCCTCTTTTATGGTGTCCTTTTCTTGTCTTGGGTCTTATGCTGCTGTCCTGCCGCCGGGGAGCAGTGCTTTTGGGAATGATGTTCGCAGTGCTTTTTTCAGCACTCATCACCCGGGGAGGGCCGGTGCGGGTCTATATACCGCTGGTGGCTTGTGCCGCCTTGCTCTGCGGAACAGGAGCTGACCGCTTCTGCCGCAAAGCCGGGAAAAAGTGGCCTTTGGCTGCGTTGATCGTGCTTTTGTGTGCTGCCGGAGGATTTTATTTCAACATAAAAAAGTGGACACACACTGACTGGTATGAGCTTTTTGCCAGAGGCAAGGCTCAAAGTGAAGAAACTTTAGTCATTTATTCAGGGACCAACGGCTTTCCTGTAATGTGGAACAATCAGCCTGCTTCTCTTGAAGATAATGCCGCCCGGATCGCATTTCCGGTATTGAAAAAGATGCTCTGCTTCACATCCGGAAGTGTTCTCAACGGCGTGGATGAGAAATTCAATGAAACCACTCTGCCGCTCAAGGTCAAAGGCGTCCCTGCTGCGGGGGGATTTCTCTACGGGCTGGAAATGATTTCAGTTCCCCGGGACGGTGATGAGATCATACTTATTACTTCAAAGGAAGAAAAATCCATTGATTCAACACTTTATGCAGGCATTGCCAAGACCGGTAAATTCCTGAGGCTCAATATCTTTTTTGAAGACAATGCTGCTTCTGACACCGTCAGCTGCATCCGTGGGGGTATTGTGGAAAAAAGTGCTTTGTTCAACTGGCAGAAGGAAGTTCCGGAAAGTATGAAACTCTACCGGATCATCCCTCTGCAGTAAAATCCCTACTCCGTAAAAGGCAGGAGCGATGAATCATTGAGGTGAAAAAAGAATCTTTCACAAAGGTTTTTCGTTCTGCCTGAAGCAATCATTTTCACTTGAACCGGGAATTTTTATGAAAGCTCCGAGAAACAAGACCATAGACATCCCCCTTGAGGAAGGCAAAGCATATCTTGACCGCTGTGTCACTCTTGACTCTGCAGCGGCTTTGCCTGAAATCCTTGACAAAACGATTTGCGGAGATCTGTTTCAGGTACTTCCATTGCTGCCCGGCGGCTTTGTCGATCTGCTGATCGCCGATCCGCCCTATAATCTGGACAAGGATTTTCACGGAAAAAAGTTCAAAAAGAGTTCCGGGGAACTTTATGAATCCTACACCGATTCCTGGGTACGTGCCCTGCTGCCTGTGTTGAAAGAAAATGCCTCTGTTTACGTCTGCTGCGACTGGGAATCCAGTTCCGTCATATCCCGTGTGCTGCAAAAGTATTTTCACGTCCGCAACCGGATCACCTGGCAGCGCGAGAAGGGGCGTGGAGCTCAGGCAAACTGGAAAAACGGTATGGAAGATATCTGGTTTGCCACAAAATCCAAAGAATACACCTTTAATGTGGATGCTGTAAAACTCCGCCGCCGTGTGATCGCTCCCTACCGTGAAAATGGTATCCCGAAAGGCTGGCACGAAAACAGAGACGGCAGATTCAGGGATACATTTCCATCGAATTTCTGGGATGACATTTCAATACCCTATTGGTCGATGGCGGAAAACACGGCTCATCCCACTCAGAAACCGGAAAAACTTCTTGCCAAATTGATTCTTGCAAGTTCCAATCCCGGGGATGTGGTATTCGACCCCTTTCTGGGGTCCGGTTCCACTGCTGTCACGGCCCGGAAGCTCAACCGCCGCTATTGCGGCATAGAACTCAATCCGCAATACTGCATCTGGGCTGAAAAAAGACTTGAAAATGCTGCTTCCGACACCGCCATACAGGGATTTGCAGACGGTGTTTTCTGGGAACGCAACACCGCTGCAATGCAAAAGGCCCTGTCCGAGGGCAAAGGTTGCTAATTGGACTTGAGGAAGAGGAAAATAGTTTTCTTACCTACCCGTAATAGATGGTTTGCTTAAAGTCAAGCCGATTTTGAAATATTTTTGTAATTTTTATCCTGCAGGCTCGAAAATGAACGGGCATTTGCTTTTATAAGGCTCAAATTCAAGAAAATTTGTATTTTTCCTGACAGTCACCCTTGACTTTTTAAAATATTGTGATATATTACAAACACAGTTCATAAAGCGGAGAGATGGCTGAGTGGCCGAAAGCACAGGTTTGCTAAACCTGCGACGGGCAACTGTCCGAGGGTTCGAATCCCTCTCTCTCCGCCATTTTTGTGCTCAAATTTTAACAAAACGTCCCCGCTTTTCCCCACTTGGGATTGAAAAAAATCTATTGTTGTGCTATAATCAGCCATAACCTGTTATTTTAAGTTTATAACACAACAGGAGTTTATTATGTCTTTGACAAAAATACAAGCTGTCAAAATAATAAAAAAAATGGAAGAAGTCTATTCTTAATTGGGAAATATGGGGGACGAAATATATGAAGAGGATATCTCTTTGTCGCAGAAAATTTATGATGTTATTGGAGATTTAGTATTTATTACAGATGAAATACTAGGTCAATATCCATGTTTAAGACCCGTAGCTATATTGCCGGAAAATTTCAATGGAAGTTATCGAATTGTAAAATATGACAAACGAACTAAAGCTGAAATGACTGTAAATACATCTGTTCAGCCATGCGTTGCAGAGAAAACACTTCGCGACATAGAAGCAGCTAATCGCAATAACAATCTTATATTTTATTTGGAGTTAAATTGAAAAATATTTTTACTTTATTAGCTGCGGTTCTTAATCTGACATCGCTGCTTTTGCTGTAAGGCTCGATAATTTCTAAATCATTGCGATTACCGTATTCTTCCAATGCTGCAATCGCTGAAACTTTCAACTGCGTTTCTTTTGAGTTTTTCAAAATATCGCGCAAAATCGGTCGAACTTGATCATTCAGAGAGTGATTTCAAAAGTCTGATTGCCTTCAAGTTTGCCGCGATCCGTTCACTTTTAGCCGTTGGAATCGGATATTTGCCATCATTGATAAAATTTTTCAGCACAACAGCCGGCTTTACTTCGGCACTCTTTTCCTG
>JAZUPO010000117.1:0-4909 GCA_045605205.1 Victivallaceae bacterium | reverse complement strand
AAGGGAACCCTTTTTGAAAAAAGGTTCTCCCTTCCTTCCCCGGACCCCATCCATCCTTGCCAAAAACTTTTGGTGGATTGCCGTTTTTGCATTTGCAAAACCGACAATCCCGCATTTGGCAGAATTGCAATGGCAAATATTAAGGCAAGAGGCTATTTTTCGCAAAGTATAAACACATATTTGACAAGTTTTTCTTACCAGCAGTTCAATCAGCGTAATCTTGACTTTTCTCATAGCTGTCTCCTTAATTAAAACTTTTGCTTTCTCGAGAAAGCAGTTTGAGTTAATATAGCATTGCAAAAAAATTTTTCAAGAGAAAAAATAAAAAAAAATTGTTTTTTGAAAAATATCCTCAGTGCAACAATTACCCAAGCAGCTGCACGTTCATTTTCAAATCAAAAAGAGCAGAACTTAATTATCATTGTCTGCGTATTCGGGCATATCGGCGATGAAAATTTTGAGGGAACGCTCCCCAAAGCACCCGTCCCTCATTTCCTTAAAGTTTCCACACCGCTTCAAAGATAACGATCTGCAAGATCAAGGTAATGCGCCCAGTCCTGCGGAGTCTGCTCGTGTTCTCCGGTACGGCAGTGAAAACTGATATCTCCTGAAATATTCACATCTGGCAGCGGCATTTCATCCGCAGGAAGCCCCTGAGAGCCGAAAAGGTTGTAAACTTCAGAAGCTGCTTTGCAGGCAAGGAACTCCCCTTTCGGAT
The DNA here is from genome assembly GCA_045605205.1 of Victivallaceae bacterium. Taxonomy (GTDB): domain Bacteria; phylum Verrucomicrobiota; class Lentisphaeria; order Victivallales; family Victivallaceae; genus UBA1784. The sequence continues at coordinate 4,191 of JAZUPO010000117.1, read as the reverse complement.
CAGCGACCAGATCTTCCGTTGCCGTGGCAATGGCGAGAGGACGGGGAGCGATCATAGCCAGCAGTTCGTGCTGATCTATGGGCAGATCCTCTTCGCGCCAAATGAATTTTTCAGTTTCATTCATAAACCAGTTGGGATAACCAATCTCCAGATGAGCCTGAAAATGCTGGGAAAGATTTTCCCCGAATTTACGGCGGTGCAGAGCTCCGCCGCCGCATCCGGAACAGTTGGAAATCACCAGTTTGAAACGTTCATCAATGGCCCCGGCCCACAAAGAAGTCTTCCCCAGCCGGGAGTGACCGTGAACAGCCACCCGGCTTCCGTCGATATCAGGGTCACTTTCCAAATAGTCCAGGATCCGGCTCAATCCCCAGGCCCACGCCCCGATGACGGAATACTTGACACCGGTGGGATCCCCATTTGCTGTATCGCAAAAAAGTTTCATAACACTGTCCGGAGCACCTCCGGCCCGGTCGGGAAAAATATCGTGATAGCAGCACGTTGCCGTTGCATACCCCCGTTCCACCAGAGTTTCCGGGATAAAACGGCTGTGCTGGACAGAGCGTTCAGGATTCACCAATTTTCCGGGGAAACGGAACCCTGTGGGAGTGACATCTGTTTCCAGAGTGGTGTTATGATTGCCTGTAAAATTCAACCCGGCAAAGGCGGGCACAGGACCGGAACGCTCTGCAGGAATGTAGATCAGCACAATAAAGGAGTGCTCTCTGCCGTCTGCCATAGCAGCACTGATCTTGACTTCCTTTCTGACAGCCTTTCCTCCGAGAGCCTTTTGAGGTGGGGAAATAAGGGAAAATCCCAACTTATCCGGACGGGGCAGAATTTCTCCATATTCATACTTTTTCAGCAATTCGAGAATTTTTCTGCGTTGCAAGCAGCACCACTGAGCAGCAGAAGCGATTTTTTCACCGGAAGCATCTTTCAGAGGATCCGGCAGGGTGTATGCCGCAGCATCACACTCCTCAATCGAATAATATCCAAAGGCTTTCATTTCAATTTCTTTCTCTATATTTCGATTTCAGTTCATTTTCATTCAAATAAAATACCGGACAACCGGACAGTACCCACAGACAGATGTTTCCTGTTTCTGCTTTTAATATAAACTTCTCTTGACTGAATTACAACCCTGTAAAACAAATCATTAGGCGTTTTGTTTTACGGTACGGAACAAATTCCTTGTGCGCTGAAGCAATTTTCTGCCTATTGAAATCTCCGGCACTTAGAACTTATTTTTCAAGCAGACAACCAAAATAAAAAGACGGCTCAAGGCTTTTTATTTCTGGGTCGTCCAGAAGGATGCAATACCTGTTACAAAGAGACAGAGGCTGTTTTTTTCAAGTTCCCGTTTATTTTTTTTCAGAGAGCAGTTTGAAGCAGTGGAAAAAACGTCTGCCTTGAATTTCTGCTTCCGGGGATCGCCAATCAGATTTTTTACCTCTTTCACTCCACCCGACCTTGTAGAGCCATACTTCAGGCTGTGCCGGATCAAAGAAATAATAGGATTCTTCACGCAAACAGAGTTCCCGGCCAACTTCAAAGGTTTCCATATAAACATAGACAGCCGGAACTCCTTTGAAATTGCCCGGTTCCATTTTCAGTTCAGTAAGTTTGATCTTTGAACCGGGAACTGGGCGGTAAGTTGATTCCAGGTATTGTTGCATTACTTTTATGTCCGGCTTTTGAATATAGTGCCGCTGCTTTTCCGCAACAGCAACAACTGTGTAAAGTTTTTCTGCCTGAGTCCGTTTTGAAATCCAGAGAGCTCTGTTTTCACTATTTTGTTTCCTCGGGATGAGAAAATTATCCTTTTCATCCCAGTCAAAACCGAAAGTACTGTAATGGATCTCTTTATGTATCGGACTGCGGGCGCTGATACAAGGAACGCCGTTGTAATTTCTGAGGGGAAGGATATTGTCCCCTATTCTCAGCACCGGATTGAAACACCCGCAAAGAAAGCACAATGCTGTTACTGCAAAAAAATTTCTGATATACATTTTATTTCCCTTCATAGAAAATAAGTGGGGCAATTACTTTTTACCGGGGACAATACGCACTTTCATTCCGATCGCCCGGGCGGCGGCAGCTCCGGTAAAGGGATCTTTCACTTCGCCCCTTTGCAATGCCGCTTCAATATAGAAACGGACAAGATGATGCTGTTTGGCAAGAGAATTGACAGACCACTCTGCCGCCATAGCGATCAGACCGTTGAGAAGTTTACGGCTGTCTGCTATTGTCGGAGTGCGGAGCTTTTTGAAATCCGGTATGGAAATGGAATTTTTACCCAATGCCAATGCATTGACGATTTTCATAAGGGGCTCACGGGTCCCCCGGATAAAAAATTCAGCCCAACAGATATCCAGATGCCACGGGGCTGATACAGTTTTCACCTCAAAGGGATTCCGGGGCGCAATCCGGGCGATTTGCTGTTTTTCTGCGGCGGATAACTTTTGAGCTGTTTTCTCTGAAAGAAAATTCAAGATGATCCCCCCAAACATTTTTTGTTCTTTATCCTTGAGTTTTGCCACTTCTCCGGCAAAGGCGTCGATGCATTGCGGATTTTCTTTCAGAACAAAATAGAAAAGAGCCAACTGGGGCAACGGATTGAAATTCCTTTTCTCTCTTTTTTTCTGAGCCGGGATTTTTTTCAGATAAGCCCGGAAGGCGGGCAGGATATTTTCCGGTCTTGGGGCACGGTAATAGTTCTCCAAGTTTTTCAATGCGTCATCTTCCAGTGCAGCAGGAACACTTTTGACATATTCCACTTGGGCAGAAGACTTGGCTGTGACACCGGAATTCTTATCCGTCAGTTCCACTTCAAAACGGTGCACTCCTCTGGCATCCTGCGGCTCAACAGTAACGCTCAAGTGCTGAGGCAAAAGGAAGACACCCCGGGTACCGCCTTGCATTGTTAAGGATTGCTCTTTCAGGAGGATAACATCTTTTTTTCCCGGGGGAGCACAAGTCGTGATCTTGCCGTTCAAAAGAACCGCTCCTTGTTTTACGGTCGCTCCTGAAAAAACGATTTCAACAAAAAAACGTTCACCGGAAACGACTTTAGCTACTTGAGGAAACACAGGAGGACGTCCGGGCAGAATATACCGGAACTGATCTCCTATATTGACAGCTTTGGTCAGAATGACTTTTACCGAAAATTCCGGAACTTTCGCGGCAAAAACAGAAAATGCAAAAAACAGCAGTACAACTGTAAACAGTTTTTTCATATCTATTATCCTCCTGATCAAGATATTGGTACTGTACATAATCTACACGTCCCACATTGCAAATACAAGCGGCTGCCATTTTTTTATCAAACTTTTCTTTGCTGCAGTTGCAAAACGGGACAAAAGGAAGTATATTATCGCTGACATATATATCTGGTAAACAATAATCAAGGAGCATATTTTATGAATTATTATGGTGAACAAAGACTGGCACTTCGTGCCAATCTCCACACTCATTCTACCTTGTCCGACGGCAGATTGACTCCGGAACAGGTCATTGAAGCTTATGCTTCAAAAAACTACGATGTTCTGGCGATGACCGATCATCATCAGATCAATGATGTGACTCAATGGGATAATCACGGTATGATCATCATCCAGGGGGCGGAACTTCATCCGCTTTCAAGCCCGGAGCGCTGCCGCTGGCATCTCGTTGCCCTGAATCTGCCGCTGGATTTCAAATGTTTGCGTCCCTTCGAGACCGGGGAATCCGCCCAGGAGGTCATTGATGCTGTTGCGGCGGGGGGGGGAATTACTTCTGTGGCTCATCCTCACTGGTGCGCTTTCAGTTCTGCTGATATCAAAGATCTCAAAAATTATTTTGCCTTGGAAGTCTACAACACTGAATGTGAATATTACGGAAGAGCCTACAGCGAACAAACCTGGGACGAATTGCTTGCTGCCGGTCAAAAAGTTTCCGCCGTTGCCGTGGATGATATGCATCGGAAATCTGCACTTTTCGGCGGCTGGACCGTTATTTGTGCAAAAGAGCGCACACTCCCGTCGGTGCTGGAAGCTCTGAAAAATGGTGAGTTCTACGCCACGCAGGGGCCTGAATTCCACACTCTGTCTATTAAAGACAATAAACTTTATGCTGAATTTTCAGAGGCGGTCAGGTGTTCTCTCGTCCTCAAATACAGTGGTAAGTGTCTGATTATCCCCGGACAGGATG
>JAZUPO010000116.1:0-3991 GCA_045605205.1 Victivallaceae bacterium | reverse complement strand
GCCTGATCGACGGGGTGGGGACCGGTGTTGAAAAGGTTTCCGGCCAGCTGATCCTGACGGGTCTGCCAGTCCCAGCGGCGGGCAAAGTTGCTCCAGTTGGAACGGATACAGACGATCCGTCCCAGGACTCCGGAAGCGATGATTTCACGCATCTTGATAAAGAAGGGGTAGAAACGGCTGTTCTGGTAGGGCATAAACAGACATTTATTCTGCTCAGCAGTGGCAACGAGCATATCAAAATCTGCGACAGTGGGGGCACTGGGCTTTTCACTGATAACGTTGAAACCTTTGGAAAGTCCCATCTTGGAACAAGCGACGTGGAACTTGCTGGGGGTGGCATTGACCAGCAGATCAAATCCGCCTTTTTCGATCATTTCTTCGTAGCTTTCATAGACCTGGCAGCCGAATTTGTCCACTGCATCCTGGCGGCGTTCAGGCAAATTGTCAGCCACTGCGATCACCTTGAAACGGGGATCTTTTTCAAAGTGGGCACCGTGGATATTGCATCCACTGCGGCCGAATCCGGCAATAGCAACTCTGATAACTTTGTCCATTTTATATTCCTTTCCTTTTTTAATGGACTACGTGTCTCCGTTGCGGCGCAACGGAAAAATAAGTTTATGTTCAGGCAGAGTCTCGCAGCCGCTTTCAAACAGCGTTCTCAGCTGTTCCAGTGCGGCGGTGATCAGAGCCTTGTAATCTTGCAGAAAACTTGTCACTTTGACGCCCCAGACAGATTCCGGATAATGGTTATCAAAGTCACTGTACCACAGATCTTTGCCCCATACCCGGCGGCTTTCTGCGGCGACACGCATAAAAGCTCCCGTAAGGCTGATACTGTCAGAAACGACGACAGCAGCCTTTCCTTCAAGGGGATTCAGTCTGTTTTTGATGATTTCGGCAATTTGGGCAAATTTCTGTTCTGCCGAAAAGTTCCAGACCTCATAAAATTTCCCGGCGTTGCGGCAGGCATCTGCAAAGCCGTCAAAGCGGCTTTGTCCCAAAAGCATATCACATCCGGAACTGAGAAAAACAGGGATGGCCTCAGGTATTTGAGAGATCCGTTCAGCGGTGATGGTCCGATAGGCTCCCCGGTGATCGGTGGAAACGCAATTGACACCGGGGATCACCCGGTTGACCACCACCTGAGGAATTTTACCGTTGACAGCTTCAATGATCGGCATATCCGCACTGCAGGGGAACCGCCACAAAAGGGCATCATATTCATAGAGCATAGCCCAATTGGAACGTTTGGCAAGGAGTTCCTTTTTGAAAACCCGGCAATTGAATTCCCTGTAAACCTCATCATCCACCCCATAGGGCATACCGATCAGAGCCACATCCCGTCTGTGTTCACTGACGGGATTGACAGAAGTACCGGATCCCCGTCTGCTGGTCAACCGTCTGGAAATGACCAGTTCCTGAACTGCACGGTCCAAAGTGGCACGGGCCACCTGAAACTCCCGCATCAGTTCAAGGCGTGAAGGCAGCTGTGTATTGGCCGGATAAACGCCATTTAATATACGCCGTTCTATTTCACGGGCTATGTCACGGTAGTTGTTCATCAAATCGCCTTTTAAGAGTTATATGATCATCCTTGTTATAAGATAATTTGCATAGTCAACTTTTTCAAGTGCATTTTCAATAAAAAATGGATTTTTTTTCTGTGCTCCCGGAAGGTGGCGGCGATATCAGAAAAGTACGGAGAAGTACGGAGAAGTACGGAAGCAATGGCGATATCAAGCCGATTCTTCCGTCTTTTTTTCGTGCAGCGGCGTAAAATTTTTTTTCTCATTGCAATGCGTCGTTGCTCATACGGGGGAAGTGATCGCCTTTTAATCCGTACAAATCCGTACTCAAAAGTAATCGCCCCCCACCTGACTACGCGAGCCCCCACAGCCATCAAAAAAATATTTGCATTTTTTCTTTAAGTGTGCTATATTAGTCAAAAATATATAATAACAGTATAATTAAAGAAAGAGAGCATAAAAATGGCTGACCAAACTATCCTTGACGGTGGCTTGCAATATGTACCGCAAATTGCGATCCAGTACATCTATTTGGACTTTGACGGGGAGCTGACCTCCTATAATGGGGAGATCCTGACCGTTGATGATGTGGAAGTCAAAGACTCCGCTTTGACAGAGGAACGCGTCAAAAACATCCTTGCCGAACTCAACGCAAAATACGCCGACCCAAAGGTGGTCTTCGTAACAGAGCGCCCCGCCGCTGCCGAATACTCCACCATCTTCATCGGCAAAACCTCCGCTTTTGACCAGTACGGCAACTTTGCGGGCCTCGCTGAAACCATTGACAAAGGCAATATCAATAAAACCGACAAAGCCTTTGTCAATTTAGACACAAACGCCACCGATACCGAAATCATCGCAACCATCGCCCACGAAGCCGATCACCTGCTGGGAACCTTGAACCACGGCGGTGAAGGCCTCCAAGCCTACGCAGATGGACTGCGTTACGATGTTTCATCCGGCATCACCTCAAGCGGCATCACTCTCTACTATGACTCAATGTACGTTTTCTCTGGCGGCACCGCAACGGACACCACGGTGAACCAATGGGGCGAACTTTCCGTCTCCTCCGGCGGTACCGCAACGAACACCACGGTGAACGAAGGGGGCTATCTTGCCGTCTTCTCTGGCGGTACCGCAACGGACACCCAGCTGAACTACTTGGGCGAACTTTACGTCTCCTCCGGCGGTACCGCAACGGACACCCTGCTGAACGACTTTTGCTATCTTTACGTCGAAAACAGCGGTATGGCGACGAACACCACTGTGGACGAGAGGGGCGAGCTTTACGTCGAAAACGGCGGCACCGCAACGGACACCACGGTAAACGAGGGGGGCACGCTTTACGTCTCCTCTGGCGGCACCGCGACCGCAATCACTGCAAATGCCGGGGCATATTTGTTTTTTACAGTGGCTCCAGACACCTGTATACAGGGGACTTCAGCAGGCTCAAGTTTTGAAATAACAAATGGTTATGTGTCTGGATACACAGTGAACTACTTCGGCGCTCTTTCCGTCTCCTCTGGCGGCACGGCAACGGACACCACTGTGAACGAATGGGGCTATCTTTTCGTCTCCTCTGGCGGCACCGCAACGGACACCACTGTGAACGAATGGGGCTATCTTTACATCTACTCTGGCGGTGCCGCAACGAACACCACTGTGAACGAAGGGGGCGAGCTTTACGTCTACTCCGGCGGCACCGCGACGAATACCACTGTGAACGGCGGCACGCTTTCCGTCGACTCAGGCGGCACCGCAATGAACACCACTGTGGACGAGTGGGGCGAGCTTGACATCTACTCTGGCGGTACCGCAACGGAGACCACGGTGAACGAAGGGGGCGAGATTGCCATCTACTCTGGCGGTACCGCAACGGACACCACGGTAAACGAAGGGGGCTGGATTTCTGTCTCCTCTGGCGGCACCGCGACCGCAATCACTGCAAATGCCGGGGCACGTTTGTGTTTTACAGTGGCGCCAGACACCTGTATACAGGGGACTTCGGCAGGCTCAAGTTTTGAAATAACAAATGGTTATGTGTCTGGATACACGGTGAACTCCTACGGCGATCTTTCCGTCGACTTTGGCGGAACCGCAACGGACATCACGGTGAACGAAGGCTATCTTTTCGTCAAAAACGGCGGTATTGCAACGGATACCACGGTGAACGAGGAAGGCCGTTTTCACGTCTCCTCCGGCGGCACCGCAACAGACACCACGGTGAACGAGGGGGGCACGCTTTACGTCGAGTCTGGCGGTACCGCAACTGCAATCAAAGAAAACGGTGGAGCTGTTAATATTGACGTTGGTGCCAATGTTACATTTGTTCCCAATACGATCAGTGGATTGGTCTTATCTGCAACTTTTGCCACGCTTCACTCCGGAACTACAGCGACTTCTACCACTGTGAACGGCGGCACGCTTTCCGTCGAAAGTCGGAGGCCAAGCGGTCTTAGGAA
>JAZUPO010000115.1:0-5396 GCA_045605205.1 Victivallaceae bacterium | reverse complement strand
CATCGTATGACCATTGCTCCAGGTAATGCCGTCGGGAGCTTCATACCGATTACGCAGATAGTCGGAAACCACCCCCGCGGCCCCCAGCTCAAGAGCATTTCTCAACTGCTGGCCGATAGAACGGCATTCAGCAGGAAGCATAACGAGAGCATTTTCAGTATCCGCTCCCCGGAGCAGATCATCGTAGCTGATCAATTTGAAATACTGCCCGCCTTCTTTCAAAGCGGGGGAACCGTGCATAACGTGAAAAGGATGACGGTCAAAGTCGGCAATGACCGGATCATCAAATTTCACCCCGGAACGAACAACTGTCAGCCTGCCCTTGGAACACTCCCAGGCGTAAGGCATAAACTTATCCTGATAAACCGTTTTTCCATCTGCAGGAAATTTGAGGATCTCCACCTCAAGACCGGCTTTGGCGGCAAGTTCTGCAGCCAGAGCGGCAGCGGCCTGGTTGGCACTGTGGGTCTGCTTGAGTTCAGTTGCTGTCAAAGCATTGATATTTTCCAGAAGTTCACGGGTATTGATAGAATTCCGGATCTTCTGATAAAGATTGACATAATTCATATTTTCACTCTCCTTTGAGACACGCATAAAAGTAACTGATTTGAAGGATAATATACTCCCGGGACGGAAACTTTTCAAGAGGGATCAGAAAAAAAATTGAACTTACATTTTTCTTTTTTATTTACAAAAAAATGCACTTCAAAGACTCTTTCCTTTGAAGTGCAATCTTGCGGTGTAAACCGCCCGGATCAAATCATCCTTTTACTTGCAGACACACGCCATATCAAGCCAGTTGACTCCGTCTTTGAATTCCAGAGGATTGGCAAGTTGAATAGCGTATTCAGGAACTTCACGCAGGATCTCACTGCCATCAGGCAAGGCAAATCCCACTTTGTAGGTACCGGGAGCCATATCTTCAGGCACAGGCAGCGAAAGAGTCAAAGTCTGTTCAGTTCCATTCCCTTCCCACCGTCTGATATCGGTTTTGAAACGGAACTTGAAGCTGTCGCGGCCATTGGAAAGGATCAACTTCACAGGACGGGGGTTCACAGGTGCGGAAAATCCCCGGTTGATCAGCTTGACAGTTGCCTCAAGATTCTTTCCGGGAGCAATTTCATCAGAAACCTCAGCTTCAAGAAGCTCCAACCGGTAGCCCAGATGGTCACGGATATATTCATAGTAACTGCGCCAGACGTGTTTGCCGTTTTCATCGGTAAAGTAGTCGTGTGAGAACTTGAATCCGCCGTCGATCAATCCCATCGGATCGACCGGAACAGCTTTCCAGATATCAATTGAGTAATTGTCGCCTTCAAACAAAGAATGAGAGTGAACCATTCCCAGAGTATCATAATGCCAGGCATTCAGATTTTTCAGGGCAGCCGTGGGCAGCACAGCACCGCTGAGGTCACGCCAGAAAAGTTCACCGTCCATAGGCAGAAAACGGCTTTCCTGTTCCAGATAGGCCATTTCCTGTTCCACAGTAAAGTTTTCTCCGCAGCGGCCAAAAGTGCCGCCGCTGGAAGGTCCGGCCATAAAGCCGTCGTTAAAGTGACCGATACGGGCCTGAGGCAAGGAGGTAAAGGCGTCGCTGTCACTCAAAGGAGCGTAACCGAAAAGATCCATCTTGAGTTTCGGATAACGCATCATCGTCATACGCTGCGGCGGGAGAACTTCAAGGACTGCCGCCATAAGTTCTCTGCGGAACTGTACGTCAAGCTGAAGTTTGTAGTAGCTGTTGTGCCATTCGCCGAATTTACCCACAAAGCCGCATTGCAGCACATAAATCACATCAATATATTTGCGGATCAAAGGAGCCAGCTGACTCAGATGCTTCAGAATCGTTTCACCGCTGGGGCCGCTCAAAGTGGGAGAAAGTTCATAAGCAAAACGCAGCAGAGCTTTCACTTTACGCTGCCGGAGTTTCAGAAAGAAGCCTTCAATATCATCCAGCTTTTCCTGAGGCAGATCCCGGCCGTCATCATATTTCATCAGGAAACAGTAACTCTGCATAATGGTGACGCCGTCATAGGAAAGATAATCCAGTTCATCCATCCACTGATGATGAGCAAATTCCACCCCATCCAACCGGTTGCCCCGGATCAGATGAGGGACACCGGGGATCTCAATATTCTGGAAAACCGGTTTGATAGAACGTCCGTCAAGTTTATTCTGTTTGGAGTGACAGGAGCAAAGTCCGGCAACTTCACCGGGAATATGACTGAAATACATTTCGGTACGTAATCCGCGTTCAGGGTTGCGCAGCCCCATTCGGCCATAGAGATCGTCAGGTCTGATCCCCCGGAAGGTTTTCTTGCTCATCTTATTTTCTCCTTATGTTACTTGCTGAATTTGTCTCTTCTAATACTATACAGCACCACTTCACAAAAAGCAACCCGGAAAAGAACAAAAAAGCAGCTTTATCTTTGAGGTTCTCTGCCGTTATAAAGCATCAAGGCTCCCGCGACCATACCGGGAAGAGCAATGAGTATGGCAAAAGGAAAAAGCTGACAAAGGTAGACACATATACCAAATCCGGCGACCTCAAGTTCTCTGCCTTTGAAACGCCCACAGGTTTCTGACACACTCTCTCCGTTGAGAAATCCGGGGGCAAACAGCAAGCTGTATCCCATCCGTATTCCAACAACACTCACAAGAAGAAGCTGTCCAAGAAAGGGAACAAAAATCCCGACAATGAAAAGTATTATAAAAATCAAAGCACTCTTTATACCGTACCAGATCCCCTGCCAGGTAAAAAAAAGCTGCTTTCTGAATGGGATTTTTTCAAAATCAAGACAGTAATATTTTTTGTTGATCTCCTCAAGCATCCCGTCAAAAAACAAACCTCCGAAAATTTCAAACAGGCCGCTTACTGTCGTCACCACCACAACAGCACAAAGGAGCAAGGCTGCAACCCAAAAAGTACCGGCAAGAAGGCTTCTGAAAAATTCGGGCCAGCAGGAGATATAATTTTCCAAATTGAATGCAAGTTTTTGCGACAGATGCAATATGAGCCAGATCCCCAAAGCGTAAACGGCAGCCAGAATGCACAAGGGGCCGGCAATATGTTTCCAAAGAGTCTTTTCACGGTAAAAGAAAAGAATTCCTTTGAACACCAAACCGGCACCGTAAAAAAAACGCTTCACTTCTTTTGTCCTTCGGCCTTGATCCGCAACTGTCCGCAGGCGGCATTTTTACCGCCGCCCCGTTCCACTCTGCGGGTGACGGCAGCCCCTGTTGAAGCAACTGACCGCTCAAAACTCTCGATCCGTTCCCGGGAAGGACGGCGGTAAACAGTTCCCGTGGCATTGTAAGGGATCAAGTTCACTTTAGCGTGATGAGCATAAGCCAAACGTCCGAGAGCTTCAGCCTGTGCGACAGAATCATTGATTCCGGCAAGGAGGGTATATTCCAGTGTCACCATCCGTCCGGCTTTTTCCCGGTAGTTATCCACAGCTCTGAGGATTTCAGCGATAGGAAACCGCAAGGTATCAGGAATGATTTTAGCCCGGGTCTCTTCGTCAGGAGCGTGGAGACTGACTGCCAGATTGAATTCTTTCTGCAATTCTGCAAACTTTTCCATTCCCGGCACATAGCCGCTGGTGGAAACAGTTATTCTTCTGGGCGAAAGATTGAATCCTTCTTCCGCAATCAGCTCTTCAAGTGCAGGAAAAAGCTCATTGCAATTAAGAAGTCCTTCCCCGATACCCATAAAAACGATATTATCACACTTTTTCCCGATATGAGCACATCCGACGATGAACTCTTCAAGGATCTCACCCGTACTCAGATTGCGTTTCAACCCATTCTGTCCGGAAGCACAGAAACGGCATCCCACCGGACACCCGACCTGAGTACTGAGACAAAAAGTCGTCCGGCCGTCAGCAGCTGGCAGAACAGCCATTTCAATGTGTTCGCCGTCGTGAAGTTCAAGTAAAAGTTTATCCACGGCGTCCGGGGAAGAACAAATTTCTTTCACCTTTAAAGAAGGAGCCCAAAAACTTTCTTTCAATCCGGCACGCAAAGCTCCCGGCAAATTAAGCATAGCATCAGGATCAAGGGTAAATTTTCCGGTGATCCACTGTCTTATCTGCTTGGCCCTGAATTTCGGATGACCGTTTGCTTCACACCAGGTACTCAGCTCTTCTGTACATTGACTTGCAAGAAACTTTTTCACTTCAGGGCCTTCAATTTCCGGGTAATATCTGCCACATCACACTCGGTATCAAAAGGAGCGTATTTGACGGCAAGTTCGTAAAAAGTCCGGGGATTTTTACCGCGGGCCGCAGCAATATCTCCGGCGTGATCCAATATAACAGCGATCCCGGCAGCAGGAGTGGCAGCGACAAGAGCTTTCCGGATCCACTTTTCGGCTTCGGCATAACGTTTTTGCTTGAAACAGATCCACGCCATACTGTCGAGATAGGCCATATTCTGCGGTTCCCTGCTCAAAGCAGATTCAAGCAACGTCTGACATTTTTTCAAATCCTGATCCAACACTGCTCCGACATACCCGACAGCATTGGCAACGACAGGATTATTGAGGGTATTTTTCAGGATTTCGAGAGCACGTTTATAAATGGAGACATTGCGGAGCTTTTCAGCAACAGTAAGCAGCACAATGCCTTCGACAACCCCGGCGGGAGCACCTTTGGACAGACGTTCACTAATAAGCTGATTGAGTTTTTTCCACTCTTTCTGCTTTATGTAAAGTTCCCGGCGCAACTCAAAGTGACGCTTGACAGGTAATCCGGCAAGTTCTTTTTCTGCCTCGGCAAACAGTCCGGCATTGAGACAGGCCTTGAAACGCAGTTCCGCAGCATCAAAACGGGGATTGACGGCATTGATTTCTTTGACTGCCTGTTTGAGAATTTTCAAATTACCGCAGTCAACTGCCGCTGTCAGACGCCACACATTGGCTTTGGCACTGGGATAACGCTGATAAAATGCCTGAGCAAATCTGACCGGCTCATCCTTTAAGATCTGCCGATGACCAGCATAAAAAAACAAAACCCGCAAAGCACTGTCATTGTCAGTGATAAGGTCATCCATTTTTTTCAGTCCGGCGACGGAAGTTTTGAAACAATTTTCCAGAGCTCTCCCCTGTTTGATATCGCCGGAACTGTAACTCCGGGCCGCCGCAGTGTAGCAGAGGCCGCCCAAAGTGCTGTACAGCACCAGACGGTGCTGAGCGGGGGTTTTGTTCCATTTGTCAAACAGAGACAACATCGTGTCATACTGCTGAAGCTCAAGCAAACACTCTGCCGTGTTACGCAACAGTGCACTTGTCAAATCCCGGCTCCACAGAGGAGAAACGCACAAATCTGCAGGATCCCGGCTGTTGAGAGCTTTCAGTTGTGCCAAACGCTCTTTGGCAGGCGTTCCGCAGGCCC
>JAZUPO010000114.1:0-5984 GCA_045605205.1 Victivallaceae bacterium | reverse complement strand
TTTCAAAAATAAAAAAATACACATCCTTACGCCCGTCAGGGCGCACTTCACGCTTGACGCAGTCAAGCTCTTCACATCTTCACATCTTCACTCAATCAGCGTTCACGCTGATTGAACTATTGGTCGTGATCGCTGTTATTGCCGTGCTTGCAGGAATGCTGATGCCCGCTTTGGGACAGGCACGGGACAGAAGCAAAAGAACAGCCTGCCTTTCCAATCTGAAGCAGATCGGGCTGGGAATTGAGATGTATATACAAAGCAGCCGGGATTTTTTGCCGGTTTGCCGATCTTATCCTGAAAATCCTTCCGCCGGCGAAGAAAATCTCCCTGGATTACCCGCACTTTTGAAACCTTATGCCGGTGATCGTACACTTTTTAAGTGTCCCGCCGACCGCCCCGGAATCGATACCAACGGCAAAAGCCTCTTTGAAGCCTGGGGCAGCAGCTATCAATGGATGAGCTCTCTTGATATCAACGGAAAAAAAGCAGATGAAAAAAACCTCTTTTCAGAACGTTTCAAACTGAAACTTCCTCTGGTTGCTGACGGAGACGCTTTTCACGGTCCCGGGGGCAAGTCAAACTCTTACAACTGTCTCTATCTTTTGGGCAAAGTTTCAACCGATGCTATGCAGGAGTATGCCCCGTGAGTATTGAATGTTTCAATTTAAGTAAAAACTATGGCAAAAAAGTGGCCCTGCACGATGTCTCTGTGACGATTCCGGAAGGGGGCATTACTGGACTCATCGGCCCTAACGGTGCCGGTAAAAGTACTCTGATCAAACTCATTACCGGGTTGGTCTATCCCACAGAAGGTTGTGTCCGTATCGATGGTTATGACAGTATGAGCCAGCATCTTGAAGCGATGAGCCGCCTGGGGGCCGTTGTTGAATGGCCCAATTTTTATCCTGATTTGAGTGGACGCAGAAATTTGGCGATTCTTTCAGGCGGATACGGCAGAAAATATGAAGAAAAAGTGGATGAAGTGACATCGTTTTTGGGTATTCGTGATGTTCTTGACCGTCGGACAGGGACATTTTCCACCGGAATGAAGCAGCGTTTGGGAATCGCTCTGGCCTTGCTCCCGGATTCAAGATACATAATACTTGATGAGCCTGCCAATGGGCTTGATCCCGCAGGGATCGTGGAGATCCGCGACCTGATCCGCGAATGTAATCGCCGCTCCGGTGTGACAGTGCTGGTCAGCAGTCATCTGCTCAGTGAAATAGAGCTGATTTGCGACAATGTGATTATGCTTGTTGACGGCGGCCTTTGTGCTGCCGGGCCTCTGAAAAAACTTTTGGACACCGGGAATAAATACCGGATCATCACCTCTGAACAAGACAAATGCTTTGCTTTTTTGCAGCGGCTTTGGGAGGAAAAGAATCCTCTCCCCGCCGCTCCGCCCATACGGACCCGGGAAGGAATATTATTCTCTTTGAACAGCAATACTGCCCCTGAACTCCTCTCTGCAGAACTGTTCCGCAATGGTTTTGCACTTTCTCATTTTGCCCGTGAAAGGGAGTCTCTGGAGGAATTTTTCATTTCACAAAGCCACTCAGTCGGAGGAGGAAAGTTATGATACGGGAAATCTGTTACGAATTGCTCAAGATGAGCAGTCACAAAAAAAGTTACATCCCCATTGCCGGATATATCCTCTTTTTAGTGCTGTGTTATATCGCGTTCAAAAATTCCACTCATTCTCTGTCCGCTATGCTGGGGGGCTTTGAACCCGACCGTGCCAGTGCCGCCAAATATCTGGACGGTTTCTTCTTTGCAAGAATACTGCTTGTGCCCACTTTTATTATTCTGATGCCCATTGTTATGGCGGCGTTGGGGGGCGACTGTGTGGCAGGTGAGATCCAGGAAGGCTCTCTCAAACTTTATATGAGCCGCCCGCGTTCCAGAACTCAGGTGATATTGAACAAATTTTTTGCTATTTACGCCGCAGGCGTGGTGTACAGCATCATTTTTTCCTGTACCGGGCTGCTTTTGGGGCTTTTGCTTTTCGGTATGGGAAACATTCAGATCTTGCTGTTGCCGGGACAGGTTTTCGGAGCTACAGTTGCCATTATGAGCAACTGTGAAGCATTGATCCGCTACTTTGTGGCCGCCTTTTATTTTTCTTTTTCTTTGATGACGCTGGGGGCATTGGCACTCTTTTTCTCAACGCTTTTCAACCGGATGAGTTCCGCTGCCATTGCGGTCATTACGGTTTACTTTGTTTCCTATGTCATCGTCTCACTGCCTTTTGGAGAATGGCTCCGGCCGTGGCTGATTTCGGAAATTATGAATAATGCCTTTCTTTTCTGGCTGACCCCGATACCAATGGGAAAACTCATTGTCAATCTGGCGACGCTGGGACTTTATATCTGCAGCTTTCTGACGGCTGCTGTTATCACTTTTAATTGCAAGGATATCCGCTGATGAAAAAACTTTCTATTTCTGATTCAGAACTCGAAGTACTCCGTGAACTTTGGGAAAACACTTCTCTGACCGCCCGGCAGCTGACCGACAAAGTGACGGCCCGCACCGAGTGGAGCGAACCGACGGTCAAAACACTGCTGCTGCGGCTGCTGCAAAAAAATGCCGTTGAAAGAAAACGCGAAGGAAAAGTTTTTGTCTACCGTGCTCTGGTGGATAAAGAGGAATACCGTTTTCTGGCAGGTAAAACTTTGCTTGACCGTTTTTTTAACGGTATCACCGGAGATTTTCTTACCTGTCTGGTAAAAAACAACTCCATTTCTCATAAAGAAATTGAAGAATTAAAAAAACTTCTTGATGACGCAGGTAAAAAATGAGCTGGCTGATTATTCCTGTTACAGTCATACTTTTCCGGGGGGCTGTCGCAGTGCTGATTCTTGCCGGGGCGGAGTCTATTGCCGGAGAATACCTGAGTGCCCGGGTACGCCGGGCATTGTGGATAATGTGCCTCTTTCTAATGATGATGCCTCAGCCGGTTTTTTCGTTTCACCCCTTTGCCATTGATCTGACCTCTTTCCGGGAGCAGGTGATCACGGTGGCAGATATACTCCCCCGGCAGATCGCTGGTTGGGTCGGAGATATGGAATTTGCACGGAGTGTGAGAGATTATACATTGGCTTTGACGGGGCTGTCATATCACAATTATCCCTATTTGCTGGGATTGCTGCTGATGATCGTGCCGGCACTGTTTCTGCTGCTGGGCTCTTATCTGCGCTGCCGCCGCCGGACAAAGAAGTTTGCTCCGGTGACCGATGAAAGAATCCTCCGTATCTGGCAGAAAGTCAGGGGGAATTCCCGGCGTACTCCTGTTTTGCTGGATTCCGGTGATACGCCTCATCCGCCAATTCTGTTCGGTTTTTTCAGGCAGAAACTGCTGCTGCCTGTCGCCTATTTCAGGGAACTTGATGATGAAAAACTGGAACTGATCCTGACACACGAATATATCCACTATATTTCCGGGGACGGTATTATCAATATTCTGACCCTGTGTTTCTGGCCCTTTTGCTGGTATAATCCCTTTTTTCTGGCTGCCCGCCGAAGGCTGCGTATCAACTGCGAGCTGGCCTGTGATGCTGAAGTGCTCAAACGTTATCCGGAAAAGATAAAAGAATATGGTGCTTTGCTTCTGGAATTTGCAGGAACGGCCCGTCCTCCTGAAGTGGCAATGGCTTTCCGGGAATATGCCAACGAACTGCGAAGCCGCATTATTTATATGGCGGCCCTGCCCCAGAGACGCAAAAGTTCTCTTCTGGTGACCTTTGGCCTGGCTCTGGTGCTGGCGGCTCCTTTTGGACTGGTATCAGCTTTCAGCAGGGATGGAAAAAGTGCATCTCAGGCTCAGACTCCACCAGCGGCAGCGGTGCCGGAATTAACATTCCCCTCAAGGTGCTGCAGTCTTGAAATTCTTTCCAACGGCAAGTGTCCTGTGCATCACATTTCAGAACACAAAAACGCCCGGCTTCCGTTAAAAAACGAATGGTAAAAGGAGAGGCGAAATTCAGACGGGAAAAAGGTTGAGGACGATGGGACGGGCCGAAACGTCGGCTTCGGAATAACTCGCAGCTGTAACTAGCTGCGAGAATCGAAAACTGAAGTTCCCTTTTCCCCTTGTCACGGCGTAGTTCAACGAAGCCGGAAAACCTTTTTCAGTAACGCTTTCAATTTTTGACAAAAAGTCAAAAATTAAAAGCGGTCTGTAAAAACTTTCTGGGGAAAATAGTTTTCTTACCTACCCGTAGTGGGAACAGAGCCTTTGAGAAAGAACTCTGTACTGCTCAGGGCTGCTGCTCGGCAAAACGGGCGGTACGCAGCTCGGTGAGGTAAGGAATTTCCTCTGTGAGTTTGTCGATCTTTTTCTGTTCAAGAAGCAAAAAGACATTTCTGCTCAGCTCATTGTGTGACTGACAGGTCAGCATATGCCGCACAGCAGGGAATTTTTTGAGAGCTTCAACATCTATGTGGTCTGCGATCAACGCTTCGGCGGGAGCATTCTGGACCCACCAGAGCGGCATCTTGTATCTTGAAGCACACCAGATATCATAAAGATGATCGCCTTCAGGTTCGATAAGGCTGCTGATCTTGTCAACATATTCCAGGAACCACTGACGCTGAGAACCTGTGAGAGCTTCGATCTTCCAGGGGGCGGGAGAATAAACGTAAGGCGTGATCTGGATTTCAGAGACACCGTTCTTGTCGCAGGTAAACTGGGGCAGATAACCGCTCCACCAGAAGTTGGCAGGATTGAATTCGTCGGCATCAGAGAAAAAGAAGTTGCCGGGACAATAAACGATCGGAACTCCGTTGACCACTTCCACCCCCTGAGGACAGTGGGTGTGGATATTCATCACCAGTTTGGCTCCGGCGGCGACGAAAGTGCGGTAAAGATTTCTCATACGGGGGCTGGGAATGGGATTACATTCATTACCCCCGTGGATGACCACAAAGACAAAGTCGCTGACCTTGTTTTCAGCAGCGATCTGTTTGGGCACTTCATATTCCTGCATCGCATTGGCACCGGGATAATCTTCCCGGGCGGTGCCGAATTCCATTTCACAGACGTTGATAAGGCTGAATTTGATACCGTTTCTTTCAAAACGCAAAGGTTTTGCCGCATCGGCGGCATTGGTGCCTGCCCCGACGATCTGAACACCTGCGGCTTTGATGATGTTCATCGTTGAAATGACACCGGCTCCGGCGTGGTCACCGGTATGATTGTTGGCCATAAGGGCAATATCGAACTTTCCTTCAGTCAGGAAGGCTTCACAACCGGGTTTGACCAGCAGATTGGGACCGCATTTGGTGATGGGATCGGGGGTGTCTGAAATGACAGTTTCCCACTGGACGATGCGGACATCGGCAGCTTCAAGAGCGGGTTTGATCCCGGCGAGGAGTTTTCCGGCATTACCGGAAAGCAAATATTCTTCTGCGGATTTATGGGGACAGACATCACCGGCAATGGCGATCTTTACGGAAGTACCCGCTGCGGGGCGGAGTTGGAATTTTCCATTGTTTTCTGCGAACATAAGGGAATGTTCCTTTCTTTTACTAGCGAACTTTTATTAAAGAGACTTGTCGATATGCTTTGCGGCAACTCTCAATCTTATCCAGGCGGGATTTTTGGCGTGACGGGAGGATTTACGCAATGCATCGATCACATCACAGGAGTTGCGGAACGGTCCTGCGTAAAGTTTTGTTATGCTGCCGTCGGCAAAAAGCACCCGGATCTCCTTTTTCCCGGGAGCGACCTTGCTGAACAGAACAGGGAAATTTCCACCGGCAGGCAAACGCTTCAACTGTCCCAGGGCTCCTCCCACATAGGCCCAGGGGCAATTCCTTTCGGTAAGTCTTTTGAAATCGTTGATCTTGAGCAATGCGGGGGAAACTCTGCCGGGACCGCAAAGTTTTTTCAAACCTGCGATACCGGCGGGACCGGGCAGCACTCCCCGGTTGAGTCGGGCGACTTCACCGATCTGAATATAGAGCTGTTTGAATTCTGCTCCTTC
>JAZUPO010000113.1:0-24529 GCA_045605205.1 Victivallaceae bacterium | reverse complement strand
TTCATTGAGGATCTTTTCCACAGCCGTCACAATAACAGCGATACCTGCCTTATCATCCCCCCCCAGCAACGTGGTACCGTCCGTGGTAATGATGGTATGCCCCTTGAGGGATTCACCGGGAGTGACCGAAAGGCCGCTTGTCCCCAAAACAATGGGGGAACCGTCCCAGTCAGGAACGATCTGAACTTTTATATCGGCTCCGGATGCCGCATCAGAGGTATCCATATGGGCGATAAATCCCACGCCCGGTACATTTTCCAGTCCCGGAGAAGCAGGGATTTTGGCATAGACATAACATTTATCGGTCAAAGTCACCTCCGGCACTCCGAGAGAAGTCAATTCATCTCTGAGAAATTCCGCCAGCTTGAACTGCCTGGCAGTGGAAGGTGTGGTATTGGCACTGCCGTCGGACTGAGTGTCAAAAGCAACATATTCAAGAAAACGGCTTTGAATCTCTTTCATAAAATAAAAATCCTTTCATTTGTTTGGAATACATTGAATTTCTCAGAAAAAATCACTCTGTATCGCTGTACTCAACAGGTGGAATACCGAACTTTTTTTTGAAAACCCGTGAAAAGTGGGCGGCATCCGTAAACCCGCATTGCCGTGCCGTCTCTTTGACATTATACCCGGCCCGAAGCCAGACTGTGCTGCACGCCAAACGTTTCTCAAGCAAATAAGCGTGAGGCGTTGTATTGAAATACTTCTGAAAAAGCCGCAACAAAGTGGAATGGGAAACGCCGTTTTCCCGGGCAAGCTGCTGAATGTCATCGACCATAAAGTTTTTGCGTTCCATAAAACGGCAGATTTTTTCCAAATTTTCCGGAAGAACATCCTTTTTCTGCTGTTCAAGTATCTCCAGCCACAATTCGTAACCTTTTTCAGCCAGAAGCAAGGCTTCCCGTTCCCTTTTCTGCCTGATCAACTTACCGATATACCGCATTTTTTTCTCGATGCCAGAACTGTTGTTGAGCTTGATCAGGGAACTGGTATCATAACCTGCGGCAGCAGGAAAAAGAGTTCTGCCCCACCCGTTGAAAAGCACCACCAGTTTGTGAGAGGGAGTGCCACCGGCATTGATCATCCGGCCTGAATAGCCGGGGACTTGAAGCATTACTTCTCCCGGTTCGGCAACAACGCACTTATTGTCTTGAGCATATTCGATTTGTCCCTCAAGGATCAGCGTCACAGCAAGACACGGCATATTGAAATGCCGGTACCACATCCGGTCGCAGCGGCGGTTTTCAATAAAGTAATAAGGCCACAGAGGCAGGGATCGGCTTGCAGGATAAGGCCAGTAGTAGATTTGATTCAAAAGTTCGTGGGGTTCATCTCCGCCCCAAAGATCGTAACTGTCCGGCGTACGTTCACTGCGCCAAACCCCTGATGTTTCAATGATACGGGGGGATTCCGTGACGGATTTATCCAAGTTGGAGATGATTTTTTTCATACATTTTCTCTTGCAAAAGAAGCCTTTTTATGTTATAATATAACCGTATTATTAAATTTTGTCAATAAAATATTGCCATAAGGAGACAAGTTATTATGAAAAAAAACTTCACGCTGATTGAACTATTGGTCGTTATTGCCATCATTGCCATTCTTGCTGCAATGCTTTTACCCGCCTTGCAGCAGGCCCGGGAACGGGCCAAAAGCACCACTTGCGTCAATAATCTCAAAACGATCGGTACGGCTGTTGTTATGTATGCCAATGACTACAGCGGATTCTTTTCAGCTCCTTATATGAAACTGCAGTGGCGTTCCGCTATGGAACCCTATACGGGAGTAAACGCTGAAAAGATCAAAAACTGGAAATCCCAGTCTATGAAGGATTCCGGCGTTTATTACTGTCCTTCAGACACCTGGTTCGGCCGTCAGAAAGTCGCTTGTTACAGCTATGGATACAACACCTATTTTTCAAGTTTCTGCTTTGACCAGGGTTATGGTCCGGCGCTTCAGCCCTCAGGATTTGCCTTGAAAGTGGATCACGTTTCAACGCCTTCCAAAAAGATTTACATTGCAGACAATTATCATCCTTCTCTTTACAGTGTGATCCTTGACCAGAACTGTTATCCCTTCTGGGGCACCAGTGCCCCCGGTGCCAACGGTATTGAAAAAGGCATCTGGTTCCGCCACAACAACAAAGCAAACTTTCTGCACGTTGACGGTCACGTCAGCACCAATGATGTCTATTTCTATCTGCACTCACTGAATAAGTATTTTTACGGTCCCTACAATTCATCTTTCAAACTTTAACAGAAAGGAAAATATATGAAAAGAATATTTCTTACACTGTTGGCTTTTCTGGCAGCATTTGCTGTATCCGCAGCTCCCTCTGCTGAAGAAAAAGGTAATTTTATTTTTCTGCGCAACAACGGTGCCGAATATAAGTTTGATAAAGGCAAATTTTATCATCTGCTTGAATCTAAATATCAGGGGCGCACTTTTTGGGTCAACGGCTTCGGCCTGACCTATAATATGCCCGGAGACAAATGGTACTGGGAAAACAAACCCAATGACCGTTACAAGATGGCTCCCCGTACCCATAAGATCGTCCGCAAAGGGGATACCCTGACCCTGTATACCCGGGGAGAAGGCAAATATATGACTTTGATCCGCAACTTCACGCTGCGGGGAAATTCTCCGGCTCTTGAGGTGCAGATCCGTCTTGAGGTCCGGGGGCAGAACCTTATCAACTGGCTCAATTTGTTTTCCACAAGTTTCCCTGTCACCAATGAATACTGGCCTCTGGTTTCCAGAGTAAAACAGGGAAAAATTGTCACAACTATGGAAAAACTGTCAGATCCTTTCATTGATCCTGCAACAAAAAAATTCTACGTCCGTGGCAATTACCGCAGAAGTACATATCAGGATCAGACCTTTGTCTGTTCCTATGACCGTAAAAAGGATGTGGGAGCCGTAATGATGCAGATGCCTGAAAAATCCCGTCTGCCCCTCCGGGTGGGTATGGGCAGAGAAACTGCAACTTCAGTTTTCTGCAATGTGTCCCCGACTTTCTTCTGCGGCAGTGAAAACAACAGTTTCCTTGAAGCCTGGTACAAGGTGCTCCCCTTTACCGGTGATCCGGCCCAATTGAATAAAACGCTCGTCCCCCGGTTCGTTGCCACAATGCAGAAACTTTATGCCCTGCCCCAAAGCTATGATACCGGCGTCCTTTTGAAAAACACCAAAGAGTTTTCTCTCTGGAGCGATCTGAGCGGTCAAAAAGTCTACGCAAGTGCCCTGCCCCCCAAAAAGAAGGCTTCGCAAGTTGAACTTTTTGCAGCCCGGGGTGAGGGCGAAGGCTTCAATCTTGCTCTGCGCAGCAGCAAAGCGATCAAAGACATCACTTGGCAATTTTCCGGATTCACCGCCGTCAAAGCCGAGGCCTTCCCTGTTCAGCTGACCAAACGTGACCACGCAACCGGCATCCGTGGGGAACACCCCGACGTGCTGTTGGAAGAAAAAAGTTTCGACATCACCCCCGGCAGAACCGGAACTCTTTATGTGAAGTTCACCGTCCCTGTCAATGCCAAGCCCGGCGTTTTCAAAGGAGATGTCAAACTTTTCAGCGGCAAAAAACTTCTCGCTGCTGTCCCTGTCAAGCTGACCATCCGTAATTTTTCCATTGAAAAGCGTACTCTGACCGCCGCTCACGACTTCTGGTGGCGGAAACACGGCTTTGACAAGTCAAAATACAAAGAACAGTATGCCAAGATCGAAAAAATGGTCATCGACGCCCGGGGCGGCGGCAGGTGGCTTGCCGGTGTCCGGGTTACTTTTGATGCCAAAGGAAATCTGGTCAAGGCGGACTATACCGCCTTTGACAAGTCGGTCAAACTTTATACTGAAGTTTACAAACAGCCCCTTATCATCGCCCGATGCTTTATGCTGGGCTACGGACACAAACTGCGTAAAAATCTTTTCGGTGAAGCCAAAGATGTTATGACTCCTCTGTGGAAAAACAAATTGGTGAGCTTTGCCAAAGACTTCCGCAAGCATCTCCAGCAGCTCAAGATCAGCGACCGTGTCATTATGGACCTCTTTGATGAGCCTTATGAAGACAGCTATGAGATCATCAACGAAACAATACGACTGCTGCGTCAGGTGGCTCCTGAATGGCGTTACACCTACGCCGGAAATTTCCGTGCCGAAAACAACGGTTATATCAACTTCTGGAATGCCGGCAGCTCCATCGGGCTGCGCGAGATCAAAGCGATCAAATCCAAAGGCGGAGAGATCTCTCTTTACAATCCCCCTGTCTACCGTGACAACGGCGAACTGATCAAAGTCCGCGGCTATTATAACTATTTGTGGAAAGACAAAATCGCCTATATCTACCAGTGGGTCATCAACTGCTGGGCAGAATCCGGAAACCCCGGTTGGGATGAAGACCGCTGTGCCTCCTGGGTCGTTCCCTCCCCCAAAGGTCCCCTGAGCACTTTGCGTATGGAAAACACCCGTGAAGGCATTGAAGACTATGAATACTGTGTTCTTCTTGAACGTGAATGCAAACGTTTGAACAAGAAAGCCCCCAAACTTGCTGCTGAAGGTAAAAAGCTTCTGAAACAGGCTGCTTCCCTCAACAGCAGATCCGCCAAGGATGAAGTCCGTCTCATCATCAACAATGATCCTGCGGCCTACGAAAAACTCCACCGGCAGATCGGTGCCTTGATCGAAAAAATGACAGGCATAAAATAAAACATCAGCTGTTTGCCGTATCTTACCGGCAAACAGCTGTTTCAAACACTTCTTTCACAGCCCGACAAAAAAGGATGATCGTCCCCCCCCCACTTTCCGTCCGACAGACAGTCAGCGGGGTCCTCCCTTCTCCCCCGGGATGTATCAGAATTTGGCCAGAAGAGCCCTGATTTCAGCAACAAGTTCTTCGTAAGAAGAATGGCGGTCTTCAGGGTTCTTCTGCATCATCTTGCGTATCAGGTTCATACATCCTTCGGAGCAGCGGGATTGAAAATGCTCCGGTGATGGAGGAGAATATTTCAACGCTTCGCTGTAACATTCCATCAAAGTTGCCTTTCTGCTTGCGTGGATCCCCGTCAGCAAAAAGAAAAGAGTGGCTCCGAGAGAATAAATATCAGAACGGAAATCAGCATTTTTGAAATCGCTGAATTGTTCCGGACTCATATAACCGGGTGTCCCCAGAGAAGAGCACTCCATCGTGATCATCGTGGTATTTGCCTCATCATCGCACCGCTTGGAGAGGCCGAAATCCAACAACTTGAGATTGGACTCCTGATTGATCATAATATTTTCAGGCTTGATATCCCGGTGGATAATGGAAAAACCGTTCCAGATATCCTGCAAAGCACGGGTAACCTCATAGGCGACGACGAGAACATTATATTCATCAAACCGGTTGCGGCAGCAACACTCTCTTAAAGTCTGTCCCCGGACATACTCCATAACGATATAGGTATCGTCACCGATCTCCCAGTAATCCATAATCCTGGCGATCCGTTTGTTCTGAGCGACAGAAGCGAGGATGTTCGCCTCACGGCGGAAACGCTTTTTCCCGGTACCTGAAGAATGGGTCAGCACCTTGAGAACATAGCGTTCTGCCGGAGCAGCCAGAGGATAGCACAGAAAAATAGAGCCGTTACCGCCTTCGTTCAGGTAAGAAAGAATACGGTATTTGTGTCCGACAATACTGCCGGGTTCAATAACTGTCACCTCTTTTCTGGTATAGTGACACCCCGGACAACGTAACAGTTCCATATTATCCCAATCAGGCTGCAATTTTTGACTGCAATCAGGACAATAGCCGAAATCGGCTTCATTACTGCCCGGTTCAAGTATAATCGTCTTATCAGCTTCGGACATATCTTTCCTTCACATATAAATCGCATTTCCCGGTATAAAAGCGGAAAAATGCCGCACTGAGCCCCTACAGATTTTTCATAAGTTTCTATGTTAATATAACATCTTGAAAAACAATTTTCAAGGTCTTTTCTCTTCTAATAAGGAAATAGATTCTTTTTTGCTTATGCTTTATTCCTGATGAAGGCAGTTTTTCTTTTCTGCAATTTTTAAGCAGCACAAATATCTTGCAAATATTGCAAAAAATTTGTGCTGAAAAAGATTTGAAAAAGGAGCTCTTATTTAAGAGCCAGTTTCCGCCATTTTTCGATAAGTTTATCAGCCGTATCCAGGCCGTAATTGCTGCTGCGGGGAGTGGATTCATACCCACCCCGGCCATAGTTCCACGCATTAGGGATGTATCCTGCAAAAATCTCTTTACCTCCGTTGTAGTTGCCGTGAGAGGTCACGACACAGAATTTGTCACGGAAGATCGAACGCCGCAAGGTAAGTCCGATTTCCACAAAGGGCTCGCTGGGCAGCGAGGCAAGAACAACTAATGAACCGAATTCGATCTTGGCCAGCAGAAATTCCGGAACTTTGGGGTGATCCGCCAGATCAAGGAGTTTTTCAGCAAAATACTTCAATGCAAACGGCGTTCCTTTGGCAAGATCTTCACTGGTAAGATCAACGCCGTTACCGATTTTTGAAGTATCGGTATCTTTGAATTTTTCAACAACTTTTCTTGCTTCGGCCACATCTTCAGGATCCACCACCCGGGGAGAACTCTTGACCTTGGCAGTCACCATACGGATCTTTTTGCCGGGAGCACTTTCAAGTTTGTCAAGGGCGGCGGCAACGGTTTCAGCGTAGCCTTTACCGATACGGAATGGTTCTTCAGGACAGGTCTGATTCATATCGCTCGTCACATCAAAGTGGTTGATATTTCCTGAAGCTCCGATCAGAGGCAGCACCATAGCTCCTGCGGGGAACTGAGATTCCAGTTCACGCCGCATAACTCCCGGCCAGTCGGCAGAAACCCCCGTACCGCCAATGGTATCAGTATGGTTGACGATACTGGTCACAAGAAGCATAATCCCTTCATCATTTTTCACCGCCAGCACAGGGATCTGGGGATCTATTTCACCCTCAGGACGCAAGATATCGGGATTGAGTTTTCCGGGATTGGTAACGACAGTACCGTTTTTCATCCAGTAGCGGCGGTTGAACTGGAACCTGTGATCCTGAGTCATTGTAAAAAAAAGTTCGCCTTTCTGCATATTGTTCAAAGCCTCTTCAAGAGCTTCAGCAGCTTTGGCGGCAATAAACCGGCAGTAGTCCATACTGTTTTTGTCGTTATAGTTGTCAGGACAGGTATGGCTGTGAGTGGCACAAATCAAAACATTTTTGGAAGAAAATCCTTTAAGTCCCCGGGCTTTGATGGCATCGAAAACAAGTTTATAAAGATAGTAGTGGATGCTCAAAAGATCAAACTGAATGATACAAGTACAGTCACTTCCGTCCTTAAAGACCACCGCCCTGACCTCAATATCGTCAAGGATATGATCCCACATACGTTTGTTGAAATAACCTGCCAGAGAAATGGGCATTTCAGGATTTGTGCACCGTCTGCCGAGACCGAATTTGACTTTCATAAAAGAATATTCCTTACTTAAATTATTGGAAACAATAAAAATTAAAAACCTGCCTTGCGGTAGTTTACAGCTTCAAAAATCGCACTTTCCGGGATGTTTTCAACCCCGGCAAGGTCGGCAATGGTACGGGCGACCTTGAGGATCCGGTCGTAAGCCCGGGGACTGAGTTTGAAGCGGGTGATCGCCTGCCTCAGCAGATTTTCACTGTCTGCTGTAAGCTGACAATACTGTTGGATCTCCCTGCTTCCCATACGGGCATTGCAATACACCCCGGGGATCCGGGCAAAACGTTCTTCCTGCCGTTTTCTTGCGGCGATGACCCGTTCCCGGATAAGGGAACTGGGTTCTCCTGCGGGAACTTTGATCAATTCATCCTGAGTCAGCTGCCGGACTTCAATGTGCAAGTCGATACGGTCAAGAAGAGGCCCGGAAAGTTTTTTAAGATAACGCCGTTTTTCATCCAGTTTGCAGACACATCCAAGTTCTACGGCACCTCTGCCGCAGGGACAGGGATTCATCGCGGCACAGAGAATAAAACGGGCAGGAAAAGTACAGCTGCCGCTGGCTCTTGAAATGGTCACACTGCCGGTTTCAAGGGGCTGCCGTAAAACTTCAAGGACATTGCGTTTAAACTCAGGCAGTTCATCAAGAAAAAGCACCCCGTTATGAGCCAGACTGATTTCTCCCGGCCGGGGATCGTGCCCGCCCCCCAGGAGTCCGGCATCAGAAATGGTATGATGAGGAGCGGTAAAGGGACGCCTTGTCAGAATAGGTTCACCGGAGCTGAGCATTCCCAGCACGCTGTGGATACGGCTGGTTTCAAGGGTTTCTTCAAGGGTCATAGGGGGCAATATGCCGGGAAGCCGTGAAGCGAGCATAGATTTACCTGTTCCCGGAGGACCGCACATAAGGATATTGTGTCCCCCTGCGGCGGCGATCTCAAGAGCTCTTTTAGCGACCTGCTGGCCTTTGACTTCGGCAAAGTCGGGTTGATTTTTTTCGTCTTTTTCCTGAAACTCCCTCAACTCTGCACGGCAGGGCAAAAAATCCCCATTGTTGATAAGGTCAACAGCTTCCTGCAACGAAGCAAGTCCGAAAACGGGGAAAACTTTTCCTGCGGCAAGAGCAGCTTCACAGGCATTGCCCAGAGGCACAGCCACAGCCTTGACCTTACCGGAACGGCCCAGCACATCTGTCAGGGGCAAAGCACCTTTCACGGGGCGTATGGAACCGTCCAAAGCCAATTCTCCGGCGAATCCAAAGGTTTTTATCCGTTCTTTATCAACGATACCGGCTTCTGCAAGGAGGCACAACGCTATGGCAAGATCAAAGGAAGCTCCCTCCTTACGCAAATCAGCCGGAGCAAGATTCACGACGGCGTTTCCCGCAGGCAGCGGGAATCTTGAACTCATAAACGCGGCAGTGATACGTTCTCTGCTTTCCCGGACCGCAGCATCGGGCAAGCCGACAATGGTAATCAGGGATTCTTTGGGGGACGGCGTATTGCCGGAGCTGATCTTAACCTCGACTTCAACCGGTATTGCATCTATTCCGGAAACGGCGGCAGAAAAACATTTCACAGACATAAAGGTTCCTCACTTACTATTTTTACGGAATACTCCGGCAATATCGTCCAGATATCCCTGTTTGTAATCGCTTTCACAGCTTTCCAACCGGTTATATTTCAATCTCTGTGCCAATTCATAGGCAGAAGCATTGGAACGGTATTGTTCCGGCAGTTCATTCTCGAGCCACACTTGTTCTTTCAGCGGATCAAGGGCAAGGATACGCCGGTGCGGGATCCTTGCCTGGGTCAGAAAGAAGTGAAACAGAAAAAGCTCCCTTGCCTCAGGCAAAGAGATAACTTCAGCTGCGAAAAGTTCTTTTTCAGAGCTTTCCACATCCACAAGGCGTCCGTCGCCCTCAAGGCGGGTGTACTTGAAATATCCGTTGAGGATCTGGTGTTTTCTTTTGGGCATATTTTCTTCAAGATAAAAAGCCTCTTTTGCCAGAGATTTTTTGAAATATGCTTCAGGATTCCTGACAGAACATTTTTTGAGCAGTCGGGCCATTTCGCTGTCTGAACAGCAGTTGCGGACTTCCATAATGCACCGTTCCATCAATCCCATACGGAAAAGGCGGTCAAAAAGAGTTCTGCGGCGTACTCCGTGCAGATCCACCAGACGGCACTCGGCAGTTTCCGGATCAATAAGAATATTCCCGGGATGCAGATCCGGATGATACAAGCCTGATGCAAGCAGCCGTCCCAGAAACGCGGCAAAACTCTCATAGAGTTCCCAACGCTGCCGGGTCCGGAAAAGCGATGCGGCTTCGATAAAATTTTCCGCGGCCCGGGTCACGAGGCAGGCTCCGTCGGCACTTCTGCCGCAAGCAAGATGCTCCACGACTTCGATCCCGGCGGAACGGCACAATCCGGCAGCACGGAATTCTCCGTAAAAACTTCGGCCTGCCCGCCGGTCAAGTTTTATATAATAAGCTCCATTGCGAAAAACCTTACGGACAGCATTGCTTTTGACCGTTTCTGCTCCGGCGAGCAATGCAAGAACGTTGCCCCCCAATTCTTTTTCAGCCTCTTTACCGGCAAAGTGCCAACGGCCGGAGGATTGCTCTTTCATAATTTTTTCACCGTCCCGATAAAGAACCAGACTCCGCCCAAATTACGCAAAGTGCCGTCGTCAAAGGCTTCGGCATTGATAAAATCCCCCCTGGCTCCGGGGGTATCAGGGATCTCCCACACCAGCAAAGCCCCTTCAAAGGCACTTTGAAAATCAACATTCAAGGTCAATTCCCTGAAAAATCTGCCTGACTCCGCATAAGGGGGATCGGCAAAGATCAGATCTGCGGTGACATTACTGTAAAGAGAAACAGCAAGAGCATCTCCCTGAAGCGTATTCAGTTGAGTTTCCACCCCTGTCCGCTGTACTTTCAGGCAGTTTTCCCTGATGACAGCGAGGTGAGCAGACGAAAGCTCCACCATAGTGACCTCTGCGGCCCCCCGTGAAGCACATTCAAGAGCAAAAGCACCTGAACCTGCAAAAAGATCAAGGACGGCAGCATCGGTCAAATCGCCCAGACTGTCCAAAAGAGCCTTGCGTCCCCGGCCGGAAGTGGGACGGACGCCCATTCCTTCAGGAACATTCAGTTCAAGATTGCGTGCTTTACCGGCAATGATCCGCATTGAAAACCCCTTTTTGTTTTGAGTAATTGTTCAAAAGCAGAATATAGCACTCTTTCAGCGATCTTTCAAGTTCAAATCCGCATTGTCTCTTGCCGCCAGACAGGCACGGGTGAGTTCAAAGGTCTCTTCAGAAGAAACGATACCGGGCTTTCCGTCAAGGATCCCCCTTACAAAGTCGTAAAAAATACCTCTGTTTTCCCCGGGAGTGATCTCTTTGACACCGGCGGCATTGATCAATGTGCATTTACCGTGAGCGACCTCAATAACTCCGTCAGTTCCGGCGATCCGCACCTGATCGTCCCCGTGAGCGGGAGCGGTCTGGGGACGCCAGTAATCAATGGAAGCAGTACCGATAATACCGTTTTCCATTTGACACATAACAGCAGCGGTCATTTCCAAATCGCCGTGATTGCGGTTTTCGGCACTGCTGTGAAACGCACCGACAGATTCAAAGTTGGAATTTGAAAACCACAATATCCAGTCCAGAGCGTGACTTCCGACCCAGGGGATCGTACCGCCGTAGGTCTCACGTTTCTTGTAAAAATCTTTGCGTTCACCCAGTTTATAGGACTTGCGGGCATTGATCATCTGCACCTTGCCGATGGCTCCGGAACTCACGGCCAGATAGGCGGCGTGAAAGACAGGTTCTGTCCGCAATCCAACCATAGAGCCGATACGCACGCCGGGACGGGCGGCGTCGTAGGCTTCCTGGATCAGGGCAAGGTCATCTTCTGTCAGGGCGATGGGCTTTTCGCAGAAAACGTGACAGTTGTGTTTCAATGCAGCCACACACATTGCTGCGTGCTCCTGAAAGGGGCCGTCCACTACAACGAGGTCACATTCGACTTCGTCAAGCATTTTCACATAGTCATCATAGAGGGCAAAGTCGCCGGAATAATATCTTCTGACGCTTTCAGCCATAGGCTCAACGGGATCACCGCCGCCTGAAATGGCGGCAATTTCGACTTCGGGCAGACGGGCAAGATCACGCAAGACATATCCCCAGTGTCCCCGGTAACCGATCAAAGCGATTTTCATAATTTTCCTATCCTTATTTTATAAGTTTTCTGACATATTCAAGAGCCTGTTCAGCAGATGTGATCACTCCTGACAGCTGCAATTGTTTCAATTCTCTCAATATATTTCCCATTTCTTTTCCCGGTTTGACGCCGAGGGCGATCAATTCTCTGCCTGAGATCAGACTTTGGGGTTCAGGTTCCTTCCGGGAGCAATACGCTTCAAGCAGAAAGTTGAAACAGGCCATTTTTCTGTGACAGCTGATGCAATCCAGCCGGTGCAGTTCCAGTTCCAATCCGAAAAACGGCTGCTGCATCAAACTTGCAAGTTTGCTTTTTCTCATCTCCCGTACATAAGCAAAACGCATATGATTGCGGATGGCGTGAACGATCACGGCGGTATCATCCTGAGGGAACCCCAAATTTTCCAAGATGCCCTCAGCCATTTCCGCACCTTTTTCCTCGTGTCCGAAAAAGCGGATCCGGCCTGATTCCTCAACACTGCGGGTCAAAGGTTTGCCCACATCGTGAAGCAGTACGCTCCAGGCAAGAAGGGGATCCGGGTAAGCCATATGTTTGAGCATCAGCATCGTATGCTCAAAAACATCTCCCTCGGGGTGGAATTCAGGGGGCTGACCGACACCGATCATTGCCTGGATCTCAGGAAAAATCGCCTGCAATTCTCCGCTGCGGGCGAACTCCCGGAACCGGATATCAGCTTTCCCGCTGCATAAAACCTCAGTCAAAAAAGCTTTTTTCCCGCCGGGGAATATCATTTTTCACCTTTCCGGAATTTCTCGATCAGCTCCAATTGCTTTTTCTGAAGCAGCTCAAGAGCGGTAGAATCAGTGATTTCTTCGTCTTCCGGAGCAAGTTTTCTGCCCTCTTTAACGAGTTTTTCAATATCGCTCATCATATCAAGCCCCTGAATCTTGCCCAACTGTTTCAGAATAGCTGCATTTCTTTTCATATTCCGCCGGATCATAGAGACCAGTTTTTTGGACTGTTCTGCATCATCTTTGCTTCTCAGGAGTTTTTCCTGAAGTTCGTGGATCTCTTTTATTTCCTGCCGGATCTTTGCGGCAATACTGTTGTGTTTGACTTCTTTGCTCTTTTTGGAGCGTCTGCTTTTCTGCCGTTGAGATTTTTTGGTCGTTTTTTTCTTTTCGTTTCCCTTAACATCAGCATCAGCGGCCTGACATTCCACAGCCATAACTCCGGCAAAAAGAAGAGCCAGCAAGAGTAAAACAATCTTTTTCATTCAAATTTTTCTCCTTGATTTTATTTTCAATTTTGAGGGACAAACAAACGGTAAGGCTTGTTAAAATGGCTGAATCCGAACGCCAGATCATATCCGGGGATCTCAGTGAACCCGGTGGTAAAGACCACACACCTTTTTTCCTGAATAAGTTTTTCCACAGCGTCTGTGTAATCAGAATAAACATCGTTCCCCCAATTCACAAACATCGGATGTGCAAACCCGACAGGAGCAGGAAACAAAGCCGAATAAAGTCCGTCAGGGGTATGATTCAGCACCCCTCTTGCCCGGATTTCAGGCGGCAGAGAGGTGAAAACACTGTGTAAGGTACTAAACACATTGTGCTCTCCCTTAAAGATCCACAATCCTCTGATTCCGGGAGCAGTTCCCGTCACCCGGGTGGGCAGCTTTTCAAAGTACCTGACAAGAACTTCCATCCGGAAAGAAAAACAGTACAGCAAAGGAATAAAAAGCAGCACAAGAAGCCCGATCCTGATGCTTTTAGGACGGGCAAGACCCCAAATCCCCTGAGCCGTCAGAGCAAACACACCGAAAGCGGGGATCGCCGCCCAGTAAAGGTGACGGACACAGGGCACAGGGAAATATTGATGCCACGATCCCAATGCCAGCATCACCGCCGCCAACAGCGGCAGATTCTTTTGCAGCTGCTCTTTCCGGCGGTAAAACAATGGCCGCACAGCAAGCAAAAAAGTTCCGCAAGCAAGCAATGGCAAAAGAGCAAAAACGCAATTTCCGTACCCGGAAGCTCCGGTCAGAGGGATCATACTGTCAGCAAATTGAGTCCACGACCAACTGCCGCCCCGGGTCACTACAAAACCGAAAATAAAGGTAAAACACTGTCTCAGATAGTCGTTCCACGCTCCGGCAAAGGTGAGATAAGCTCCAAATAAAAACAACACGCTCACTGCACCGCCGGTATAAAAAGCCAAGGGGGCATATTTTCGCGGGGACTCCTGCACATACGCCTGCAAAACAAGCAAAAGGACTCCTGCGGCATAAGCCACGATCCCGCAGGGAGTCCGGCAGAGGAACGCTGCCGCAGCGGCAACGCCTGCTGTCCAGAGCCAGATGCTTTTGCCTTTTTCAAGAAACTGCAATTGTCCTTCAAGTCCGAGGAGCATAAAAAAGAGGGCATAAACACTTGACCACGGGTGAAAAGGAACCAGATAAAAGGGACAGAGCATAAAAAAACAGCCATACCAGAGCCATAAAAAAGGTTTCCGCAAAAACCGTTCCCAGATCCTTGTTCCCAGCACAGCAATAAGGCCGTAAAAGAAAACTGTCGTCAACTTGATAACCAGATCCTCTGCTCCCCAAAACCATACAGGAATGCTCTGTATCAATATGGCAAGGGGGCCGTACTGGCTGAAAACTTCCTTAAAGAGCAATTTTCCTTCTGCCGCAGCAGCAGCGGCCCCCAGCATAATTCCGTCGTGGTGGGGATCAAAACCGAAACGGGCCATTGTACCGAACCAAAGCACGGTCACGGTAAAAAGCAATATGTCACGGAAAAATTTTTTCCGGTACCATTTTTCTTTGGAGCGGCTCCCTGTGTCGATGTTTTTTTGAGTTTCAGAGATATTCATAATTTTTCAAATGCTGCCCGCCGTCAAGGGGAATGACCGCTCCGGTGAGGGAGTCGTTGTCGATGATGTAAGAAAGAGTTTTCACCAGATCATCAGGTTCGATGCGTTTGCCTGCGGGAACACTTTTGAGCACCTTTGACATTGTGGAGTTCTCCAATCCCGGGGGCGGGATCATAGGCCCCGGAGCAATGGCATTAAAACGCAAATCTTCGGGAGCATATTCCAGTGCAAATGCCACAGTGGCATCGGCAAGAGCCTTGCGTGAAATGGCATAGATCCCGTTTTCGGCAGCGGGACGCAATATTTCCTGATCCACGATGTTGATCACCACCCCGGGGGATTTTCTTTCAGTCCCGACAAAGGCACGCATCAGAGCAAGGGGGCTCCAGAAGTTGACTTCAAAGTAGCGTCTTGCTTCAGATTCCTCAAGAGCGATGGGAGTTCTGGCATAAATGGAAGCATTGTTTACCAGGATGTCCACTTCGCCGCACGCCTGCATCATCTTTTCCGCCGCCCCGGGAAGTGACAGATCAGCGGCAAAAAGTTTGTGCCCTGAACCGGGAAGCTGACTCAAAAGAGCCTCTCCTTCTGCCAGACCTTTGTAACAATGGATATAAAGGATCGCTCCCTGAGCTGCAAGGCTCCGGGAGATCTCTCCGCCGATCCGGCGGGCTCCGCCGGTTATAAGGACTTTTTTTCCGTTAAGTTTCATTTTTCACATTGAATTTTTTGCATTTGTATATTATATTCCATAAAGTGCAAATTTTCAAGGAAATTTATTATGAAAAAGAAAAACTTTACGCTCGTTGAACTTCTCTGTGCCACAGCTTTGGTGGTCATCCTTGCCGGTATCGGTTTCTCTGCATACTCCTACGCCTCCCACCGGGGCAAAGAAGCTGCCACAAAGAGTCTCATCACCCGCATCGGTGCCGGATTGGAAACTTTGAAGACCAAACACGGATTTTTCCCGGCAAGCAGCAGCTATGGCAATATAGAAGTTACTGTCAATAACAACACCGGCTTGATCACAGCAATTTCTTTCGGAAGTACCTCTGTTTCAGATGCCAAACAACTTAAAGATTTTCTGGCCGTCGTTGACGGTGAAAATCTCAAAAAATACCTTGTTGAACACAGCGGCCATCACGATTTGACCGATGCCTGGGGCGGTCCCATCAAATACAAATACCCAGGAAGCATCAACACAGTCAAATTTGACCTCATTGCTCCCGGAGCTGACGGAGGGTTCGGAACTGCCGGCAAGGAAGATACCATTCCGACCACGCTTTCCGGATATCGGGAAAACAACGAATGGGCTTGCGACGACATTGCCAACTTCAAATAAATCCTGACTCATCTGTTTTTCCGGCGTTACTGTAAGCACAGGTTTCCCGTTCCACTTTTTCCTCAAGGAGTTCCCGCTATGGCATTTCACCTTTGTTTATCCAATTCACTTGAAGTACTGGCAGACCGGTTTTATGAAAAACTGTGCCGTCCTATGGAAAAATGTGCCGATCCCTTTGCTGTGATCCACACGGTGGTTGCCAACGGCGGTATGGGCACATTTCTCAAACGTCATCTGGCACAGCCGGATAAAATGGGCATTTCCGCAAACATCGAATGCAGCTTTCTGCAAAAATTCATCTTTAATGAGATGGGCAAATATTTTGCTCCGGGGAAACGTGAGGAATTCAAGCGTTCCATCACCTTCTGGACTCCTGAAACCTTGAGCTGGAACATTGACCTGATGCTGGCAAAAGAACAGACCTCTTTCCCTGATTTCACTGCCTACTGGAACGGGAATTCTATGAAGCGGCATCTCCTCAGCTGCGAACTGGCCCAATGTTTCGACCGTTACCAACTCTACCGCAGCAGCCGCACCGATGCAAAACAGCATCTTGCTTTGTGGCGTGCCGGAAATGTAAATTCTTCACAAAGTTTGCTTTATCATAAACTTTGTGCCATTGCTCCTGATCCGGATTCCTTTTATGTGGAGTTTTTTAACACAACGGAACCTTTTGAGCCCCTTGCCCCCCATACAGGGATCTTCGGTATCGGTGCTATGTCGGCACTCCACCTTGCCTGTCTGAAACATCTGGCAGAAAAATGCGAAATCACCCTTTTCTGCCCTTCCCCCTGTCAGGTCTACTGGGGAGACACCAAAAGCCGTCAGGAGATCCTGAAAGAAATCAAACGCAACCCGGCCGTTCTCGACGATTCAGTCTCCCAGCACCAGCTGCTTGCCGATCTTGGCGTACCGGGCAGAGAGTTTTTCAATCTGCTTCTGGATGAAGATTGTTTCACAGGGGAAGAAGAAAGTTTCTACTTGGACCCCGCTCCGGAAGAAAAGGGAACTGCTTTGCAGATTTTTCAGTCCGATATCCTCAATGCCCGGCTGCGGAGTGAAAAAAATGCGGTAAAAACGGCTTCTGAAGATAATTCACTGCGGATCAACTGCTGTCCAAATGCCCGGCGGGAACTGGAAATACTCCACGATCAGCTCCTGGAACTTTTTTATGGCAAAAGCAAAAAAATCGATGACGGAAAATTCAAAGTCTCAAACGCCCTGCGGTGCGAAGATGTGATCGTAATGTTCCCCGATATCAACAAGGCCGCGCCCCTGATCGACGCAGTCTTTTCGGCAGGCCCTTTCAAAGGGAAATATGCCATTTGCGACAGAAGCAGTGCCGGACAAAGTCAGGTCATCGAATGTTTTTCCCGACTTCTGGAACTGCCCAAAACCAGATGTACTTCAGAAGAGATTTTGGAACTTCTTGAATTTGACTGCCTCAGCTCCAAACTTGGCATAGATATCGCAGAACTCGCCGGTATGGAGGAAGTGGTCTCACGGCTCCGGATCAGCTGGGGGCTTGACAGTAAAGAACATACAAAATTCCGCCAAAACGATTTTCCGGAATTTTCCTGGCAGGACGGGATCGACAGATTTCTTGCTGAATACGCCCGGGGCGAAAGTGCCAGTGCCATTTATGAAAAATATGACACAGGCGGCATCGACGGCGAAGCTGCTGAAGCATTCGGTATCATTGCCCAATTTACAAGCACTCTCAAAGAGTGGCGTGAACAGCTTTTTATGCCCCGCACGCCCGGAGAATGGGGCGAGTTCCTCTACACTTGGATCAACACTTTCTTTTCAGGCGGCAGTAAAGAGTATCTGCCGGAACTCTCTGCCCTCAGACTGGCGGTGGCAAAAATCGTCCGCGGAGCAGCGGCGGCAGACGAAAATAATGTTGTTGATGCGGAAGTTTTCATCTCACGCTTAAAATCTGAATACGCTCTCACCGGCGGAAAACAGCACTTTTTGCGGGATAAGATCACCTTTTGCTCCCTTGTTCCATTGCGGGCGATTCCGGCAAAAGTCATTGCCGTACTGGGGCTCAACGAAGGGGAGTTCCCCAAAACTCATACGCCGGGCTCCTTTGATCTGCTCAAAGAGATCCAGTGTAACGATCCCAACAGTGCCAATGACGGCCGTTATCTTTTCCTTGAAGCCCTTATGGC
Source organism: Victivallaceae bacterium (assembly GCA_045605205.1). Lineage (GTDB taxonomy): Bacteria > Verrucomicrobiota > Lentisphaeria > Victivallales > Victivallaceae > UBA1784. The sequence continues at coordinate 6,461 of JAZUPO010000113.1, read as the reverse complement.
AGCAAAAGAATATCTCATTCTTTCCTATATCGGCTTTGATGACGGACAGGAAATTTTCCCCGCCATTCCTATGGGGGCGGTGGAAACGCTCATCAAAACGGGATTCGGCATAAAAAAGGCCACGGTCCCCCTTAAATCCGTCGATTTTGCCCCGCTCAAAGAGGTGCTCAAGCAAGAAAAAACAGCCGATCCCGGGCAAACTCAGGAAGTTCTGCCTCCCGCCCCCCTGCCTGAAGCAATGAATTTGAAAACACTTTGTGAAGCACTCTCGCAAAATTGTGAATACTTCTTTAAAATCCGCTGCGGTTTTGAATATGAAGAAAGAGAAAAAAACCAATTGATGACCGATGACCCGGAAAAAATTTCAAGCCTGGATCTGTCCAATTTACTCCGCGCCCTCTGGAATATGCACATTGACGGCATCGACAAAGAGCAATGGCAAATTCCAGTCCAAAGGGTCCGTATTCTGCCTGTCAACGGTCAGCAATTCCTTGATAATGCGGTTTCTCTGATTGAAGAACTCGAAACAGCTCTGGAAAACGCGGGTATTTCCCCGGAGTTCCTTAAAGAGGAAACGGCTCAGGAATGTACTCTGCCCCTTACCATACAAACACCTGAAAATCAATTCCACTCTGTCACTCTCAGCGGCCGTATCGTGCTGCCGGAAAAGTGGCAGACGGCCTCCCTCAGAACGGTCTTGCGTTTTTCCTCTTTCAACGCTGAAAAACTGCTGCTCTTTTATCTGGAACACCTGCTGATTTCTGCCGTATACGAAAAAAATATCACTTCTTTGATCTTTTTTGCAACAAGAAAACAAGAGAAGAAGATTGAAAAAAACAAGATCGAACGCTGTTTGATCCCTGCCTGTTCCCGTGAGGAGGCAATTGAAAAACTGACCCTTTTGGTGCAAACAGCTTTGCGGACCTGTACGGCAGACAAACCGCTGCCCCTTTTCAGCAATGCCTCATATGCCAAAGCGGAATTTCTGAAAGGTTACGCTTCCAAAGACTCAAGTTTCAGCAGTTTCGCCGCCTATGACCTTGCCCGTCACGAAGTCATTGAGCGATTCTATACGGAAGATGACTTCGCTCAGGGCGAATTTGATGATTTGGCACAAAGGGTTTACGCTCCCATTGCGGAACTTAAGGAGAGAAAAAAATGAATTCTGCTGCCATTCCTTATCTTGCTTGCAAGATTGATGCCGGGAAATGTGCCGTCATTGAAGCTGCCGCAGGTACCGGCAAGACCTATAATATCACCAATATCGTCGCCCGGATCATTATGGAACGGAGTGATGTTTCCATTGACCAAATGGTGATCGTCACCTTTACCCGTGCCGCCGCAGGCGAGTTGAAAAACCGTATATCCCAGCGGCTTGCCGTACTGGAAAAAGCTGCAGAAACGCCCGAAGCCGACGATGAACTTCTGCAATTGGCCCTTAAAAAAGGCATAAGCATCAAAGAGATCAAAAAACAGCTCCGGCTGGCTCTTTTGAACTTTGACCGGGCGATGATCGGGACTATTCACAGTTTTGCGATGCGTTCTTTGAGCGAAAATACCTTCAGCAGCAATCTGCAATTTGAGTTCACTCTCAACGAAGGGACTTCTGCCATTGTCAAAGAGCTTTGCAATGACTTCTACCGCAGTTTCTTTTACAAAGAAGAAAATCTGCCCCTGAAAAGCAGTTTGACTCCAAAACTGATCGAACAGTACTGTTTCAAGCGTATGGCCGATCCCAACCTTGTCATCGTCACTCCTCAAACTGAGATCGACAAAAATACTTTTTCCCTTGAACAGCTGGCTCCTGAAGAAGAAAAACTCAATGCCCGCCTGCAAGAACTTCTCGGCCCATACAACAAGATCCTGAATGATTACGAATCTGCCAAAGCTGACCGGGATCAGAAACAGGCAGACAAGCAAAACAAATCCCAAATCGAAACCTCCCTTCCCAAAGGAAGCGAAGAACGCAAAAAAGCTGCGGCCGAAACTAAAATCGCCACCGAAGAGTGGCGGGCGGCAAAAGATAACGCCGGCAAATTAAAAACCGAATTTGAATCCTGGGAAAAGCAGAAGAAAAGCATCGACAGTGAGCTGAAAGAACTTGAGAAGCAGAAAAATAAATACTTATCAGCCATTAAACAAGCAGAATCCGACAACGAACTGGTCAGGATCTGCGAAGAAGCCTTCAAATATGTCACGACAGAATATCAACGGCTCAGTAAAGAAAAAAACTTTCTCGGCAACGATGATCTGATCCTGAAAATGGGAGAGGCTCTTGAAGATGAAGCCTTTGTCCGTCAGCTTCAGGCCGCCTACCCCGTGGGCTTGATCGACGAATTTCAAGATACCAACGATTCCCAGTTCAAGATCTTTAACAGGATCTTTCTTGAAAATCCTCAGAGCACCTTTCTGGTGGTGGGCGACCCCCGGCAGGCGATCTACCGTTTCAGGAATTGCGATATCAACACCTATCTTAAAGCAAAAAATCTGATGTGCAGCGGTCCCCGGAAAGCCCAGTTCTTCAGTATGAACGTCAACTACCGTTCCGGTGCAAAGTACATTTCCGCTATCAATGCCATATTCACTCCCCAAGGCTCTTTTGCTATGGCAGATATGGATATGCCGGAACAGTACGCCGCACCAGACTCCAAGGTTCTTTTGACTTCAAAAGGTCAGGAGATTGAGTACCCTGTTCAGGCAGTAGTCGATTCTGACGCTCCTTGTCAGCAAATTTACGACCGGTGTGCTGTTGACATTTACAATCTCATCAAAGGCAACTACCAGCTTCCCCCGACAAAAGAGCACCCTGCTCCCCGGCCTGTCGGTTTCGGTGATATCGCCATATTGACCAATAAATGGACCTCCGCCGCTCTGATTCGGGAATCGCTGCAAAAGTGCGGTATTCCGGCCCGTCTGATCAAAAATCCCAATGTATTCGACACGCCCGAAGCTCAACAACTGATGACCTTTCTTGAGGGGGTATTGAATTTCAACAATCAAACGGCCCTGCTCCGGGCTGTTATAACGCCCTTGTGTGATCTTGAACTGCCGGATATCAAATCCGAAGATGCAGTAGAATCCCGTGCACATATCTTAAATGAACTCAATACTTTGTGGCACAAACGTTCTTTTATGCTTATGTTCAATGAACTGCTGATCAGATTCAATGTTCCTGAGCGTTTCTGTGCCCGCCCGGGCGGCGAACGGAGTCTGAGCAATTTGACGACCATTGCCGATATTCTCGGGGAAGAGAGTTTCACCCGGAAACTGACTCCGCTGGCACTTCTGAACACGTTTCAAAAGCATATCACCAAAGCCAAAGCTGACGAAAAAGATACATTCCCCGGCCACCCGGAAACCGATCAGGGAACTGTCATTATTGATACTGTTTTCGGCAGTAAGGGATTAAGTTATCCCGTTGTTTTTCTGCCTGACCTTTTCTATGTCAGCGATTCCTTCAATTCCGGCAAGCTCTCAAAGACATACCATAATGCAGAGGGCATTCTCTGTTATGCTCCTTTTATCAACAACGAAAATTGTGCTGTTGAATTTGATGAGATGATTCAGGATAATTTGCGTAAAGCCTATGTCGCCTTTACCCGGGCACAATATTACTGTCGTTTTTATTACGGCAATTCCGGCAAATTTCCCCGCTGTTCTTCCCTTGACTGGCTTTTCAGAAGGGAGGAAGTAAGCGGCTTCAGCCAACTGCATTCTCAACTGCAGAAATCCTCTGCGCTGCTGAAATTCCCCGAAAAAGAAATTCTCAGATATAAGTGTGATTACCAGGAGCTCTCTTTCCCGGAACCTTTTGCTCCCGAAAGCCGCGAAAAACTCCGCAGAAGCGATCTTTTCCCGGACTTGCTTTCCCAGAGCGGATTTCTGAGTTTCAGCAGCATTACGCCCCATACCGGATTCAACAACGCTTTTGCTGATGATCACGAAGATGAAAACAATATGGACGAACAGTTGACCGCCCCCCCTGCCCTGCCGGAAGAAGAGCCGCAGAAGAAAAAGGCTGCTTGTCCCTATCTTCAGCTTCCCGGCGGCACCAATTTCGGTAACGCTGTCCACAAGATTATGGAAGTCAGTGATTATAAAACAGGCGTCCTGAGTGAATGCACCGCTGCTCAATTGCGTATTCACGGGGTGACAGGCGAAAATGCGGCAAAGCACACTTGTGAAATGCTCCAAAAAGTTCTTGCCATTCCTATTTCTGATGCCGGTGAAAAAGAATTTTCACTCTCTGACATCGATCCGGCAAAGAAAAAGTGTGAAATGGAATTCCTTTACAAGTTTTCCAATGCCTTTTCCGCCAGAAAACTTTTTAACTTTGCAAAAAAATATTTTGAAGAAAAATTCAAGTGCATCTGTCCCCAATCCACAGATGTGAGTTCGTTTTACGACAATGGATTTTTCAACGGTTCAATAGACCTTTTCTTTGAACACAACGGCAAATATTACATTGTGGACTGGAAAACCAATCAATACAACACTCTTGAAGCCTATTCAGCCGGAAATCTCCCCGCAGCGGTAGCCGGAAGCCGTTACTATGTGCAGTATATGATCTACACAGCAGCCCTTTTCAAATTTCTGGAATGGCGTCTGCCCGCAGAATCGAGCCGCGAGGCTTTTTATAACAAATACATAGGTGGAGTCCGTTATATTTTCGTCCGCGGCGTCAATAATAATGACGGACACGGTGTTTTCAGAGACCGGTTGCCCTATGAAACATTCAAAGAACTTGAAAGCATCATCGGATAATGAAAGATTTACAATCCCAATATACCGCAGATCCCCGTAAAGAACCTTCCGCTCTGGCAAAAATTTTCGGGGATTTTCTGAAGCGGCAAAGCAGCTCCTGCGGAGAAATAATCGAATCCATCGGCACAAAAACCGTTGCCGCAAGAAATGACGGAGACAGTTTCATTACCCTTGATGAACAGGAACTTGCCGCCCTCAAGGCCAATCCGCATTTGTATCAGGGCAATGAAGCCTGTCTCGTCCTTGAAAACAACCATCTTTACCTTGCACGGGAATACCGGGCCGAAGTCAATCTTGCCCGGGCTATCGCTCAACAGCTGCGTGCTCCTGCTCCGGCTGATATCCCGGATGAAGAAACGATAAAAAAGGCCTTTGATGAGCTGAATGTCCGTGAACACGACACACATCAGCTTGCGGCCGTCCGCAATTGCCTTTCCAGTAATTTTTCGATCATCACCGGCGGCCCGGGAACCGGAAAAACCACCATTATCGCCGCCCTCGTCGCTCTTGAAAAAGAACGCGATCCCAACATCATCATAAAAATCGCCGCCCCCACAGGAAAAGCTGCGGAACTCTTGACTCAAGGACTTGCCGCAACCAAACATCCCCTTGCGGCACAAACAGTTCACCGTCTTTTCCGTGCCCGTCCCGGCACGGGGGAATTCGGCATCAATGCCCTCTCTCCTCTTGAATGTGATCTGCTGATCGTGGATGAGTGTTCTATGCTCTCACTTGATACAGCCTCAAAAATATTTGCCGGTCTGAAACCTGAAACCCGGGTGGTGCTGTCCGGTGACCACCGGCAGCTTGAAGCCATCGGTTCAGGGGCTGTTTTGTGTTCTCTGCTGTGTTTCAAATCCGACGGAACTCCCGGGGCAAAACGCCTCAAAGAAGCCGGAGTGGAACTTTTTGCCAATTTTCGTGCAAGATCCGCCCCCGTCATTCAACAACTGGCAAAAGATATCCGGCAAGAAGCTCTTTCAGATGAAGAAATCTGCAAAAAAATAGTTTCCTCATCTTCATTGGACTACTCTTTTGCTGAGGGGAAAGAGTTTACAGCTCCGGTTCTCGAAGCGGTCAAAAAATATTGGAGCAAACTGCCGGAACTGGCCTCCGATCCGGCCAACGTTGAAAAAGCCTTTGATTTGCTCAAATCTTTCAGAGTCGTCACCGCCGCCCGGAACGGCAAAGAAGGGTGTGAAGCTCTCAATACAAAAATTCTTGAGACTTTAGGCATCAAAACACTCCACCACCCAGGTTCCGCACTGCTGATCACCGAAAACTGCCGCCGTACAGGCCTCTCAAATGGTGATGTGGGAATCGTTTTTGAGGACAAAGAAAGTGAAAATATCAAGGTCTTTTTTCACAACCGCCCGGAACCTCTTGCCGTCTACGATCTGCCGCCTCACGAAAGTGCATTTGCAATGACTGTCCACAAAGCCCAGGGGTCAGGATTTTCAGAAGTCTTTTTCCCCCTGCCCCAAAAGGAAACTCCTTTGCTGACCCGGGAACTTTTTTACACCGCCCTGACCAGGGCAGCAAAAAAAATCGCCATATACGGTTCATCAAAAATGGTCCTTGCCGCCCTCGGAAAACAAAGCAGCCGTGCCACTGCACTGGCTGAACGGATCTTAACGGAACTGAACAAATGAAACGTAAGTGCTGCGAACTGCTGGCCCCTGCCGGAAATCTTGAAT
>JAZUPO010000112.1:0-5956 GCA_045605205.1 Victivallaceae bacterium | reverse complement strand
CAGTTGTCAGCTTAAGTTGTCTTCCTAAGACCGCTTGGCCTCCGACTTCAACGGGGCGCTTCATATTTTCCACAGGAAAATGCTTCATACTTTTGTGGGCTTGACACGCAAAAGCGTGCAAGACACAAAGTGCTTCATTCGATCAACGTTCACGTTGATCGAGCTATTGGTTGTGATTGCTATTATCGCCATCCTGGCGGCGATGCTGCTTCCGGCACTTCAAAACGCCCGTGAAATGGCCAAAAAAGCCTCCTGTATCAACAGCCTGACAAGTATGATCAAAGGATCCTTTGTTTATATGCAGGAAAACCGGGATATCACCTGTCCCCTATTCGGAGTCACCAACAATGATGCCAGTGACGGCGGCCCTATGTGGATCGCACGTCCGTCACTGATCGCTGCAATGGGCTATCGTGGTGCCACGTACATTGCTGTGGCACACTGTTCTGACGGCAAAACGGTCGTCAATTATCCGCCTTTTTGTCCTTCGATGATCCCTGTACTCAAGCGGGCGACATTGACCTATTCTTACGGCTACAATATGTATGCCGGAGCCAAAACATTTGCACAGACACCGTCCTTGAACAAGCGCCTTTTCTTTGCTGATGCCGCCCAGATGCGGATATACCAGAAAGACACCTATGCACCGGCTTCACGCCATCGTGGGACATTCAATGCCTCTTTCGGTGACGGCAGTATCAGGACATTCAAACATCGTGAGCAGCTTACAGGATATCTTGAAGTCAGGTAAGGTATTTGTACAATGAAAAATTATCTTTTGCCGCTCTTTCTTTTTCTCGCACTTCTGCTTCAGGGCGCCCCCCACTGGTCTCTGGTCAATATGGCGACAGCGCCCTCTTATGATAATGCAGTTGTGCCCATAGCAACTGAAACTTTCGGAAAAAACTCAAAGTGGTCATTGTTCAGACGTGTCCACGGAGCACATCCGGAAACAAAGAAAATCCTTTCCCTGTGCAAATTGGAACGCTCCGGGGATGTGTGCCGCATCTCCATTCCCCTTGAAGTCCGTCAATTCAAATCCCGCACCGGGGCACCTCAAATGGTGACAGCCGGTGTTTCAAGGAGCATCGCTCTTGCGCCCGATGCCGCCGGAAAACTTTTCAAAGCAACCTTTTCCGGAGTTGTCAAAGGGGGCAGTGAGGCTTTTTTATTCTTTTTCAAAGGCAATAAACGCCTGGCATACCGCCGGGGACTGGCCGGAGTCGTCCCTGCCGGAGCTGACAAAGCCACCATTCTCTACCGTCTCAACGGAGCAGGGGAAATGGCTTTGAACAAGGTGGTCATCAGTCTTGAAGAAAAATCCTTTCAGGAAGATGTGATCGCCTATGCCGTGGGCTATATGGATCAGCAGTTCCATCTGCCGGAAAAAGGTTTTATTCCCCTTTACTTTATGGGGAAAAGGCCTGATAAAACATCACAGAAAGATGTCCTGCTGAAAGTCACTCTTCCCGCCGGTGTCAAGGCGATTGCAGCTGAAAAAACTGTTTTCAAAGTCAAAGAAGGGCTTTTCAACATCTCAGGAAGCTGGAATACGCTTTTCCCCGGGGGCTATTGCTGCTGGCGTCCGATCCAGATTATGCTTTCCAGCGACCGGAAACTCAACGGCGAAGAAATGACCTATCAGCTGATTTTCAAAGGCTCTCCCCGCCCGGCCAAAAAACTCAAACTCTATACAATGCCTGTGGTCAGTGCCCCTGCCCCGGTGGAATTTCAGACCGGACTGATGATGCAGTGGGGCGGTATGATGCCCCGGGAAGCAGCTCAGCATTACAGGGATCTTTATTTGCAGGCAGGTTTCAACGCAATGCGTATGGGCCGTTCTCCGGAACTGGATGCGGCATTCAAAGGCAGAAAAATGGCCTTTGCCTCCAATGTCTGGGGCATCCGGGACGGCTATCCCAGAGCTGATGCGAAATTCAACAAACAGCCCTTTCTGGGAATCGACGGAAAGGTTTTCAACTCTCAAATCTGTCCCCAGGCAGTCTATACCCACAAGATGCCGATACTCCGGGAAAGTTTCAAAAAAGTCTTGAGTACCAACCGTTTCTTTATGAACAACTGGGAAGCCTATTCCAGTGATTACAAAGGCTGTTTCTGCAATTTCTGCAAAGATGAATTCATCAAACATTCCGGTCTTTCCGCCGCCGCAGTGAACAAGGTGTGGCCCAAACAGGTCATTGCCCGCTACCACGACAAGTGGGTCAAATTCCGCTCCTGGCAGCACGGCGAGATCTGCAAAACTCTGGTGAAATATGCGGCTGAAGCAGGGGGCGAATTTGTCCCGATGCTGACCATCGCCTCTTTCAACTCTCAAGGCACTTTCTGCCGTCAATACCACCCCGACGATTATCTGAAACACTTGAAGTGGATCAATGTCTGGGGCCCTTATCTTCACACCACCGGATTGAACCGTCCCTATTCCTACCAGCCGGGCCAGTATTTGAAACACTACTACGGTGTCAAAAACGTGGTCAATTACATCCGCAGTCACGGTGGTAAGCATCTGAACATCACAGGACTCCCCTACGGCAGCCACGGCACAAACCTGAATCTGCCTGAAGCTGTCGCTATGGAAACGATCAACAATTTTGTTCTCGGCTACAAGGGTTCTCTTGTTTACTGGTTCCACTTTGACTACCGTTACTGGACACTTATGACCCGGGCCAATGCCAAGATCGCCGCCTGTGAGGAAATGGTTTACAAATGGCAGAAAAATAAGGATTTCACCGTAAAACCGGTCACGCCCTACATTGCCCCCCGTCACTGGCGGTCAAGAATCAATGCCTATGGTGTCTTTCCTGAACTGGAAAAAGCAAAGTCTGCTCTTATCACTCAAGGGTGGAGTCATCAGGGAAAAACCCTTGTTGCCGCCGGAAACTTCTGGGAGCGATCAAGTGTCTTTTTCAAGCTGCAAGTTCCCGGCAAAAAGGGAACCTTTGTGGTACGCACGCCCTATGCCCCCTACCGTTACTGCAAAGTGACGGGCAAGGAACTTGCTTCAGGGGTCTTGCTGGAACTTTCTCCGCTTGTCTGGGAATTTTTCCTCGTCGAACCCTGGCAGAAGGGGAAAAACTATGGAGTTCCCTTTGATGCTGCCCGCCGTCTGGCTTCACAGAAAAAAACTATTGCCCAACGTTTTCAGGAAGAGGAAAAGATCCTTGCTGACTTTGAAAAAATGTTCAAAGTTGCCGATTTCGGTTTCGGTGAGACGCCTGAATTTACCGCAGGCAGCGTCACATTGAGTGAAAAGCGGGAAAATGGCGTACAGAATCTTGCCATTAAGACCCCTGTCTATCAGGCTGTTCTTGTTCCCTCCAACGGAGCCAACATCAAATCGCTGATCGTCAACGGCAAAGAAACAGTGCTTCAGGCAAACGGGACTTTCGGAAAAGTGGGCTTCTGGCGGCCCAAAGGGATCCTTATTGAAAATCCCTTGCGGATCGATACCATCAAAGCCCTGACGGATCACGTTGAAGTGACCCTTTCACGTCCTGCCACAGCAAATTTCAATCTCAAAGTGGTATGGAAATTTTATAAAGACCGTCTCTATGAAAGTTTCACTGTGCAAAATGCGGCCCGGCACAAATTTTTCACAGTGACAAGATTCCACCACCGTCCTATGCACCTTGCCAATCTGAGCAACTCTTTCTTTACTGTCGGAGCTGAAAAGTTCCCCATTGTGATGAAAGATCGCTTCCTCGTTCAGAAAGCAGGAGTCCTGGGAAAAACAGTCAACATCAAGGGCGGCGACACCGTTTTCACCGCACCTCAGATGAAAAGCACACTGATCCATAAAGGTCTCGATCCCATTCAGGGATACTATATCTGGAACTCCCCCGGAGCTGCGACCGGTTCCTTTGAACCGATCTTTGAAGGCAAAGAACTTGCCCCGGGTGAAAGTCTGACTATCCGCCAGCAGTGGCAGATCAAAAAATAAGATTCTTCGGTAAAAAGAGGAGAAGGTGCCGGGGCGGAAAGAGCTTTCAGTATGCTGAAAAAATAAATAAAAACATTTAAAAATTTCAGGGCTGCTGCAAAAAACTGTTTGAGTTTTTGCAGCAGCCCTTTTGGTTTGTTGTGTTGTGCTTAAAGACCGATGATCTTACAGAGTTTTTCGTGCTCATCGCCCCAGGGCTGAGGCCAGAGAGCGGCAAGTTTTGCCTTGGCATCGCCGCCTTCAGCAAATTCCACGGCGGCAAGTTTTGCCCCTTTTCCGAAATTCACAGGTTCGACACCCTGACTCAGAATGGTCCGCATTGTTCCGATGACCCGGTCATCCCAGCTGAGCTTGCGTTCAAGGTCGCGGGTAATGCGGTCGATAGCATCTTTAAGGAAGGGATTGGTCATACGGACCAGCAAATCTTCAGCATAGGCGGTAAAGCCTGCTTCGGTAAAGAGTTCATCGTTGAGGTGAGCATACTTTTTCACCAGAGCCTTACCGGATTCTTCCACAAAAGCGGCACGGGCAATGGCAAGGAGCTCTTTCTGGTCAGCCAATTCATCCATTGTGGTGAAGCCTTTGGCTTTGCCCAGAGTCCCCAAAAGGAAATGGGTGGCGTTGTGTCCGTAAAGTTTGGCTTCTTCAAAGGGATAAAGATCATCCTTAACATAGAGAGACGCAGTTTTGCGTTCTTCAATGCCGGGACATTTGGAAATGTAAATCGTATTAAAAGCCTCGACCAGATGCCCCACAGGAGCACCGGGAGCCAGCATCGGCAGAGGAGATTCTTTCAAAACGCCGCTCATCTTGCCGATCACGGTATTGAGATAGTAGGTGTTGGGGAAAGCAACCCCCACAGCCTTTTCCAGTTCTTCAGCGGCGTGATTGTTGTTTTCAGCAGTGTAGATGAAACGGCGGCGTTCGGGGGAACGTTTGAATCCCTCAAGCAGCCAGGGAGCACAGGATGAGAAAAATTTTACACTGGGCAGAGCGGTAGCAAATTCTTCTGCTTCAGCGGCAGCGTCAATAAGCTTGGGCAGTTCAGCAGGATCAAGGGGATTGTAAACCTCAACATTACCGTAAACTTCAGTGGTGATACTGTCTCTATTGGCAATATTGACAGTGACACTTCCGGCGGCATTGACAGCAGCCTTGAGCTCGGGATTCACTTCAGCGATAACGATACGGTCAAAACCGCCCTTGAAAGCTCCGGCAAGAAAGATACCGGTTTGAATGGGCCCGAGTCCGATTCCGACAAAGGTACTCATAATCTTTTATTCTCCAATTAACAAGTGAAAGCATCAGCACCGGCAGCCAGCTGACTGTAATGTTTTGCCAATGCGGGAACAGTAAAATCATCAGCCAGCAGCTGACCGGGAGCATTCATCTCAGTTCCGGCCAGAACAGGCAGTTTGAACTTGGCACAGGCAGCAAGGAATTTATCCATAGCCGCCGTCAACTTGGCCGCCTTTTCCGGATCGGCGGCACGCCAGTTGCGGTCAGGAATAATGGTCACGGCTCCGGCACCGTTTTGCAGGTGAAGCTCCAACAGAGCTTCCGGATCAGCTTCTCCGGCAGAAAGTCCGTTGAGCCACGCCACTGTGGGCACAGCTCCGCAGCCTTTGACAAAGTCATTCATTTCCTGCAAAGTGGGGAAATTTTCAGGTTTGGGAGCCACATACCCCACCCCGCCCTGTTTCATCAGTTTGGAACGGATCTTGCCCTCAAGTTTCACCGCATCTGCGGAAAATTCGCCGATCTTGGCGGTCCAGAAACTTTCAAGTTCAGCCCCGGAAAATTTGCTTTCAGCCATTTCTCGGTAAGCAGAACAGATATGACGTTCAGTCACATTCCCTGCGGGAGTGCGTTTTTTGGCCTCAGCGTCAAAGTCAAGAGCGATCTCAGAAAGAACTGTGTTGACCTTTTCCACCACCTGCCGGGTCCTTCCGTTGGCCTTGGCCTTGAGGTCGGCGGCAAAGGAACGCCATTCAGCAG
>JAZUPO010000111.1:0-17757 GCA_045605205.1 Victivallaceae bacterium | reverse complement strand
TCATACGCAGTGTTGTGGATTTACCGCAACCGGAGGGACCGACGAAAACCATAAATTCACGATCCTTGATGTCCAGACAGAAGTCACGGACAGCTTCGACTTTACCTTCGTACACTTTGTACACATGTTCGAGAAATACTTCAGCCATTTTTCAATTCCTTCAAATATGCTGACTTGCGATCATTTACGCCGGAACGGCCTCTAACGACCCGCGGTTGACCGGGGAAACAAAACCTTATGCCTCCCCCCGCCTCCGGGCACGCAACGATCAATAATAATAATATACACGCTGCCGCTCTGAAATGCAAGCCGGATCAAAAAATTTTTTTTAACATCTTTCGTATTTGTCCCAAGATATATCAGAAAGATTTTTCAAACAGCCATTATCCGGGGGTAAAAATACAGCTGAAATATTTCTTTCATTTTGACCTATCTGCCATATTGACAATATTTTCTTTGTTTTTTATTTGAAAAATCAAAAAACACGTGTTATATTAACGAGTGTAATATGGATAGAAATATAGCTAAGCTGAAAAAACACAAATTTGTTTCCCTTTAAAAGGCAATTCCAGGGGAACAGGAAAGGAAATTTATGGCCAACATCCAACAGCTTCTCAATGATGAGATCCGTCGCCTTGCCCGCAAAGAGACCAATGGTTCTATGAAAGAACTCAAAGCTCAGCTTGTTGAACTGCGAAAAACCGTTTCCGACCTTAACCGCCGTCTCAAAGCTCTGGAAAAATCTGCTGTTCCGGCTGATACTCCTGAAGTTGTCGCCGATCAGGATGCCAAAGCAACACCCCCTGCCCTGCGTGTTACTGCCGCCAGAATCACAAAGTGGCGTACTCAGTTGGGATTGAATAAATCACAGTATGCTGAACTTCTCGGAGTCAATCTCCTTTCTGTCATCCGTTGGGAAAGCGGCAAATCCACTCCCAGAGAAGAGCAGAAACGCCGCATCGTCGCCATCCGTGATATGGGCAAACGTGAACTTGCCAAAGTAATGGCCGCAAAAAACATTGTTGCCAAACACAGCAAGTAATCTGTCTCACAAAAAGATCCCCGGGGGTTCCCCGGGGATTTTTTGTACACTGCTGCAGTCAAATGTTGCAACAGGACACGTTGTTCATAAAATCTCCTCTTCACTTTTATGAACAGCGATAAGCTGTACAATATGTATATTATACAATGTCAGAGCTTTATTTTCAAGACTGAAACTCAAAAAATCAACAATTTACATTAAAGGCATCTCTTTAACTACCAAAGAGATGCCTTATATTTTTTTCCAAAGATCTCTTATTTGCTGTTCAAAACAAGAGTTTCCCCCTTTTTCATCGGGATCGCCACTTTACCGGCAGCATAACGTTGAGCTTTTTCGGGCAGCTGCCACTCTTTGACAGCCGGAGGCAGCTGAAGTTTGAGCACATTATCTCTGCCGGCGGTCAATTCCAGCCTTGTACACTTACCCCGCTCAAAGTCACAGCTGACCCGGAATCCGCCGGGAGCAGGCATCCGGGTCGTACCGCTCTTTTTCCAGTGCTTCGGAATTCCGGCCCCCACATACAGAACACCGCGGCGGCTCTGAACAAACATATCCTGAATGGCGGCAACAGCCCCCATTGCTGCATCCATTTGCATCACTTCGCCCCGGGGCCATTCACCCATAAGCGAAAATCCCTTGAACGCAGTATCGTGAAGAGAATTTCCCCCTTCATTGGTAAAATTGCGCTGATAGATCTCAAGCATATTTTCTGCGGCTTCTCCGCCGTGGAAACGACAGTGGAGCATTGCCGCCCAGGGCATACTCCAACCGGACCACTGCCCCATACCGGTACCGATCCAGCGTTTACGGGTATTGTCAAAAATATCACTCCACTGAGGATCTTCAAGATCGAGGGTATCAAAGGGACAGAGTCCTGCCAGATGTGAGTGGTGCCGATGACTTTCCTCGAGATATACGCCGTCCCACAAACCGATTTCCGCCCCTCCGGCGACCCAGGCTTCCCGAGGGTTCCGGGGAGCGGCTCCCTTGCCCCAGAAACTTGCCTTGGGCAAATTTTCAAGGACATCCAACCAGAAGGGATCGCATTTTTCATTGAGCTTTTCTGCGGCCGCAACCAGATTTTCAGCCAGGCGGTGGATAGCTGCCAGCTGAAAACTTGAATTGGCTCCCCAGGCATTCAAAGCAGCCCCCCGGTATTCAGGAGAAATACTCAGGGGCAGTTCAAGGGAACCGTCATCTTTGCGGATAAGCATTTCCTGAAATACCCGCATAACGCCCTTCATAAAATCAAAAACGGTGGAACGTAAATATGCTTCATCGTTGTAATAGTCGCAGTAATCATACATCATCTGCATCATCCAGGCGGCACAGGCGTGATCAATGGTTCCGGGCCAGAAACCACCCATACAGGTTCCCCGGTCATCCACAGCGTGAGGAAGCATAATGCCGTCGTCGATACCGACAAAGAATCTGGCATTTTTCCGCAATTCAGGCAGCCACTCTGTCAGCATCTTGAAAACAGGCTTCAAATTATCAGGCCGATTCGCCCGGTAGGCGGGCCAGTAGCACATCTGGATATTGATATTGAAGTGATAATCTCCCGACCAGGGCGGAAAACTGTTATCCTCGATCCAGGGACCTTGAAGTCCGGCGGGCCAACCGGAATTATCTGTCATCGCCCCAAACTTGTAAAGTCCGTAAAAATAGAGTTCTTCGAGACGGGGATTGTCGATCCGGGTTTCCGGAATATCTGCCCAATATTTGCTCCACCAGAGTTTATTTTCTTTTTCAAGTTCGCTCCATTGACACATTTGAGCTTTTTCGGGCAGAATTTTTTTGAGGCTTTCCATATCGCTGCTGCGGTCAAAACGGATCGAAAGAAGTTCCTCTTTCTGACAGGCAAACAAACCGAATCCGGGATCAACGGGCAGCGGATTTACAAAGCCGACACCGGAATCTTTTGCAAAACGTTCCGGAGCAGGAATCGAAATAGCAGCCAAGGCCCCCTCACTCATAGAATAGGAGTCCTTAACCTCAAAAGAGGCGATATCCGTTCCCTTAACAGCAAGTTTCCCCTTATCTTCCATATCAAGGCGCATTTCAAGAAAACGCATTTCACTGCCGCAGAGATAAAAAAGTTTCAACAAGCCGTCTGTGACAGCCAGTTCAAACCGGTCAAGGAGACACCCCTTTTTCAGCGTAAGCACAACTCTTCCCAGCGGCACAAGAGAAGGACGGTTGGGTTGCCCCGGTTCAAGGGCGGTTGAAGTCTGAAACATTTTCCGGATTGCATCCAGATCCTGATTGAGCAAAGCTGTGTGAATATCTTTCAAATTCTGCTTTTCGCTCCAGGGCATACCGCCCCGGTGGTCCCACAAGGCGGAACATCCGAGGGAAATATTGACCGTATCATCTCCCCCCCAAACCATAACGCCGAGATAACTATTGCCCAACACTGCCCCGGTCTGGATACGGGGCAATGGAAAATCCTTTTTTACTATAAAATCAGTCATAATTCACAACCGTCACAACATAACGCTTTTTTCAATTCTCCGTTCCGAAAAAAAAGCCCGTTACGCAATAAGCGCAACAGGCATAATAAGCAATCAAGAAAAGATTACTTCATAGGGCTGATGATCAGACCATCGCCATAGACAGCACCTTCGATGGTGACACCGAAGAAAGTGTTGTAGTAGACATTCTTGGAACGGGCACCGGAGGCGGGGGTACGCATAGAACCGCAACCGGCGAAAGCAACAGCGACGAGAACAGCAGCAAGAATAACAGCAAACTTTTTCATTTTTTTACTCCTTAGAATATTTGGTGTTTCAGATATTATCAAAAATTACTTCTGCCCGACAATGAGACCGTCGCCATAGACAGCACTTTCGATGGAGATACCGAAGAAAGTGTTATACCAGACATAGTTGTTGCGGGGGCCTGAGAGAGGAGTACGGGCAGAGCCGCAACCGGCAAAAATAACAGCGACGACGACAGCAGCGAGAACGAGAGCAATCTTTTTCATAATTTCATCTCCATTGCATAAAAAGATTTTTTTACGGGGAAATCCATTAACTCCCCACCTGTAGTCATAATATAAAACACTGTTTTAAGATTGTCAACCCCAATTCTTGCATATTTTTCATTTTTTTGTCATTTTCTTTGTTTTTCAGCAAAAAAAGTATCGTTTTCCATAAGAATTTCAGTAAAAAGCAATCAAGTATTCATTTGGGATTTTTATTTGACAAACAGAGTTTTGTAGGCTATATTAAACATTTGACATACTAAACATCATCGGAGGTAGAAAAATCGAAACTCAAGATACATTGATAACCGTTCCGCAGGATTTCCGCCTGCCAGAGCCTTTGGCTCTTGACTGCGGCAGAAGTCTGAAAGAGGTTAATATAAGGTACGAAACCGCCGGCACCCTCAATGCCGACGGCAGCAACGCCATACTGATAAATCACGCCCTGACCGGCGATGCTCACGTTTGCGGCAAACATTCACCGGACGATCCCAAACCCGGCTGGTGGGACACGATGATCGGCCCCGGAAAAGGGATCGACACAAACAAATACTTTGTTATCTGTTCCAACGTTTTAGGGGGATGTTACGGCACAACGGGGCCTCTTTCCATTGATCCTGCCACAGGAAAACCTTACAACCGGAATTTTCCTGTCATTACGGTTGCCGATATGGTCCGGGCACAAAAAGCCCTTATCGACCATTTGGGAATCAAAAAACTGCTGGCTGTGGTAGGCGGTTCAATGGGCGGTATGCAGGTTCTTGAATGGGCGGTCCAATATCCCGATATGATGAAGTGCGTCGTTCCCATTGCCACGACTTCACGAATGTCCGCCCAAGGCATTGCCTTTGACTGGATCGGCCGTGATGCCATTCATTCCGATCCCCAGTGGCACGACGGAAATTACAAAGAGGCCTCAGCCAACCCGGCAAGAGGTCTGGCCGTCGCCAGAATGATCGCTCATATCACCTATTTGTCCGATGAATCAATGACCCGGAAATTCGGCCGGAATCTGCAGAACAAAGAAAGTTATTCTTTCAACTTTACCCACGATTTTGCCGTCGAAAGCTATCTGGAATATCAGGGCAAGAAGTTTGTGGAACGTTTCGATGCCAATTCCTATTGTTACATTACCCGTGCCACAGATTATTTCGACCTGACTGCCCACGCCAACGGTGATCTGGTCAAAGCACTTGAAAAGGTCACAGCAGATTTTCTGGTCGTTTCCTTTTCCAGTGACTGGCTTTTCCCCCCGGCAGATTCCCACGAACTTGTCCGGGCACTGCTGCGTAACCGCAAAAAGGTCACTTACAGCAACGTCCAATCCGGTTACGGACACGACGCTTTTCTGCTTGAAGTCGATGTTCTCAGCCGTATGATCAGGGATTTCCTCGCCAACCAGATGCAGGAGGTAAATAATGTTTAAGGCTCATAAAGATTTGAATTTGCGTCTGGACCTTGAAGTGATCTCAGAATTGGTCAAACCCGGTTCAAGGGTCCTTGATCTCGGATGCGGCGACGGTTCATTTCTGCATCATTTGCGTACTGACCGCCAAGCCGATGTGCTGGGTATTGAAATAGATCCCGCTCTGGTCGGCAGATGTATCGCCAACAATGTCCCCGTCATTCAATGGGACTTCAGCGAACCTCTTTCGTTTCTGGAGGACGGAAGTTTTGATCTGGTGATCCTGAGTCAGACGCTTCAGGAAAACAAGGCTCCGGACAAACTGCTTCAGGAAATCGTCCGTATCGGCAAACACGCGGCAGTCAGTGTTATCAACTTTGCTCACTTTTCCTGCCGTTTTCAGCTGCTTTTCAAAGGTGAAATGCCCCGGACTCCGCAAATTCCTTATCATTGGTACGATACGCCAAATATTCATTTGAGCACCATTGATGATTTCCGGAAATTGTGCTGTGATCTGCAATTTGAGATCGTGGAAGAGATCCCCATTCCGGCACGGTTCCCCCTCTTGAGCAGATTCTATCCCAACTTCTTTGCCGTAGGCGGAGTTTTTGTTTTGAAAAAAGATTCAAAGTAAAAATTTGCAGCAAACACAATAGAGCGTTCCCTGCACAGGCCATTATTCTGTGCAGGGAGTTTTTTCAATATCATCCTCAGTGGCAGTAAAGTTGACAATACGTCCGGGAAGAAAACGTCCCTCTGCCACAGCAAAGGGCAGATAATTATCGCTCCACCCCCGCAAAAGCCCTTTGTCGGCACGTTCAAAGATCACCTGAGCGTTTTTCCCCACCTGGGAGCTGCGGAATGCCGCCGCACTTTCATCGGCAGCAGCTTTCAAAAGCCGGAATCTTTCTTTCACGATTTCGGTTGGAACCTGTTCCGGCATTTGAGCCGCCGGAGTCCCGGGACGGCGGGAATAGGAAAATATATGGATATTGGCAAAGGATATTTCACGGACAAACTCAAGACACTGTGCAAAGTCTTCATCCGTCTCTCCGGGGAACCCCACAATGACGTCAGTCCCGATATGGACTCCCGGTAATTTTTCCCGGGCGGCAGCGACAAAGTTGCGGTATTCAGCACAGGTATAACGCCGGTTCATCAGCTTGAGGATACGGTCATTCCCGTACTGTAAAGAAAGGTGCAGAAAACGGCACACTTTTTCCCCCGCTTCAGCCATCGCATCGATCATAGAAAAATTATCCATACGGGGTTCAGTGGAACTCAACCGGATCCGGAAATCCCCGGGAATATCACACAAGATCCGGATCAATCTCGCAAGATCGACGCCGTTATCATTATAAGCACAGGTATTGACTCCTGTCAAAACGATTTCCGGGAAACCGTTTTCCACAGCTTTACGGCAATCGGCGATAACTTCGTCCAGCACTCTGGAACGCTCCCTGCCTCTCACATAAGGCACGATGCAATAGGAACAGAAATTATTGCATCCTTCCTGGATCTTGATGAAAGCACGGCTGCGGAAAGGAAATTCCGCCAGTATATCTTCGCTGAAATCCCCTCCCTTCCCCGGTGTTGTTTCCGTTTTTCCGGCGGGGATCGCCTTTTTTCCGGAATTGGGCAATGCCTGGTCGGCTCCGGCAGAAATAAAACTTGCAGGATCAAGTTCAGCGGCACACCCTGTCACAATGATCCGTGCTCCGGGATTTTCCCGCCGCATCCTTCTGATCATCCGGCGGCTCTTGGCAGCGGCTTCTGCCGTAATGGCACAACTGTTGAGTACAATGAGATCCGGTACGGCAGCACCGTTTGAAATTTCATATCCGGCCTCTTTGATCCGGGCAGTCAGCAAAGCACTGTCGGCAATATTGAGCCGGCATCCCAAAGTATGTATTTCAGCAAATTTTTTCATATATTTCAAGTCCGTTTTGTATAATATGCCTTCACTAAGAGTTTTTTTCAAGTGAAAAGTTCTTTTTTGTGCCTGAATACTTGAAAATTTGACCTTGCGGAGCTATATTAGTCAGTGTCAGATTTTCAAATCATATACACAGGAAAAATTCTTTATGATTTTCTTCAAAGAGCTCCTCGAACGCAACGGTATTGAACTTGCCGGTTTTGACAGTTCATTTATGACCACACCTGTTTCTCCTTTCTTTCTGGAAGAAAAGTTCATCCGGGATACGGCAGAAATTTCAGAATTTCCTCAGGATATCACCGACGAAGCAGTTAAACTTGCAGGAGAAATATTGCAGACCCCCACTCTGAAATCCCTTGCCTGGCATTTGTACAGACTTCTTTGTATTTTGCCTAACTTCAAGGCCTACCCCGATCACATTGATCTGCTTGGAGAAAGAACAGGTATCCTTTTTGTGCTGCTGCATTTCAGCCTTTATCCCCATTTTCAGCTGCGTATGAAACTGGACGGTCTCCCCCCGGAACTGGCTGACCGGGCAATGACACGGAGTGCTTCACTTCTGCCCAACCGGGGAATTATCTACCCCGGGGAAAAAGGACTTCAGGGGCGGGCGTTCCCTTTTATGCTCAACTATAAAAACACCTCCTGCTTCCGTATCGGGAGATTCGACTATGTGCTTACCAAAGCACTTTCCACCTACCCGGAACTTTTCCGCAGCCGTACAACAAAAGAATATGTTGCTCTGTGCAAAGCCAACTGGAAAGTCGATGAACAGGGTTTTCTGGCTCCCTTTGACAGCGAAACAGTACCCGCCGTGGGGCTGATCGAAAAGGATAATTGTTTCACCGGCCGAAAAATCGACCTTGTGACCGGCCTTGCGACAACAGAAACTGTCACTGTCGACCTCAATGAGTATGAGCGGCTTCTGCCCCCTGATGCAAATGTGCTTCTTATACACATTCCCGGCGGCGGCGGTATGACCATTGAAAAGTGCAAAGAAAGTTTCATTGAAGCCCGTGAATTTTTCACCCGTTACTTCCCCCAACGTCCGATCGCTTCTTTCGGCTGCATTTCCTGGGTTTTCAACCCGGCCTGGAGAGAATATATCCCTGAATCCAATGTGAGCAAACTGCAGAAAAGTGCCCTTTCCTTCCCCACTTCCGGCCCCAAGACCAACGGTCTTTATTTTGTTTTTGCCCGTGATGACGGAGACCCCTCGACCTATCCCGCCGACAACTCTATGCGCCGGGCAATGATCCGGGCGTGGAACGAAAAAGGCACATTACGGTCAGCAGGTATCCTGCTGCCCTTTGATGAAATCGACAACTTTCCCCTTGATATGGGAAACTGACAAAAAAATCCAATAACAGGAGATAAAAAAATGGTTACACTCAAAACAAATTTCGGCGATATCAAAATCGACCTGTACACTGAAGAATCCCCCATCGGCTGTGCCAACTTTCTGGAATATGTAAAGTCCGGTTTCTACAAAGACACCCTTTTCCACCGTGTCATCGACGGCTTTATGATCCAGGGCGGCGGTATGGATAAAGATTTCAACCAGAAAGAAACTCGCGACCCCATCAAAAACGAAGCCGCCAATCAGCTTCCCAACGTCCGCGGTTCTGTGGCTTACGCCCGGACTCAGGTGGTGGACTCCGCCACCAGTCAATTTTTCATCAATCTGGTCGATAACGACTTCCTGAACTTCCGTGCCCCCAATCCTATGGGATACGGCTACTGCGTTTTCGGCAAAGTCGTTGAAGGAATGGATGTGGTCGACAAGATCGCCAAGGTCAAAACCGGTTCAAAAGGATTCCACCAGGATGTGCCCAAAGATCCTGTGGTGATCCTTGACGCCATTGAGGAGTAAATTTCTATGAGTGTGTGCCCGGGAGTTGTTGCTTTAGAAGCAGACAAGGAGAAAATGTACCTTTATTTTCACGACGGTGAAACATTCAAGTGCATCACAAAACCCTTTTCGCCCTGGTTTGTCGCCTCTGAACAGCTTGAACAGGCTCACACTCTTAAAGGTTCCCAGATTTTACGTTACCGGATCCCCGGTGACACTATCCCCAAAGAGATTCCCGTCTGCCGTTTCAAGGAACTGCGCAGTGCGGCAATGATCGAAAGCGGCATCAGGCTCTTTGAAAATATGACTTTTGAAGAGCTGCGCCGGATGCAGTTTGCCGTCGAAACCGACGATAGCACTGTTTCAAAAATCCTGCTTTCAGACAATTCCGGCTGGAGGGGCGAACTGGAAGGCAGCGAATCTGAAATCATCGCCCGCTTTGTGGAAGTGGTCAACAGCCGTGATCCCGATGTCCTTGAAGGGTACGATTTTTTCAGAAACGACTGGGAAATATTGAAAAAAGCCGCCGCAAAAACAAAACAAAAACTCCTCTGCGGCAGAGACGGCAGTGCGGTCACCTCGTCCCGCAGCAGCGTTGTCATCGGCGAAAGACGGCTCAATTACTCAAGATTTGAGTGTCACGGCCGTCATCTGATCGATGTGTTTTTGATGCTCCAACTTCACGATGTTGCCAGACGGGAACTTGAAAGTTACGACCTTGAGTATGCTGTTGAATTTTTTGATTTGAAGTCAATAAATCGTCCTCAGCAGATCGGAGAACTTTCAAAACTGCTGACTCCTGCCTACTTTTACTGCACAACCTTTATTCCGGGCAGTTATCAGGATATCGGTTTGAGGGGCAATGGCAGCAAGATAGATCTGCTGCTTACAGGAGCTTATCTGGAACGTGATCACTCTCTGCCTCTGCCTGATCCGGCGGTATTCTTTCCGGGAGCCACCAGCAAAGTGGAACGGCAGGGGATCTTTGCCCCTGTATGGCACTGTGACGTGCGTTCACTGTACCCCTCAATACTGCTGGCAGAAAATCTTGCTCCCCGCAAGGACGAACTGAAACTCTTTCCTCAAATCTTGAGAGAGATGCGTCAGAAACGTCTGGAAGCCAAAGACAAAGCCAAACAGGCCGTTCCTGCCGAAAAAGAACACTGGAATGCTTTGCAAAGTGCCTTAAAAATTGTCATCAACTCCTTTTACGGTTATCTGGGTTTTGCCCAGGGCAGTTTTAATGACTTCGACCTTGCTGCCAAAGTAACAGCCAGAGGCCGGGAGATCCTGGCTTCTCTGACTGCGTTCCTTGCAGACTCAGGAGCAGAGATCATTGAAATGGACACTGACGGTGTTTATTTCACACCGCCAGCTGGTGCAAGACCTGATGAACTTGAGCAGAAAATACAGAAAATGCTGCCTGACGGCATTGAAATAGAACTTGATGCGGTCTATGAAGCAATGTATTCCTACAAAGCTAAAAATTACGCTTTGCTCACTGCTGACGGAGAAATTTCCCTCACGGGAGCCGCTCTGAAATCACGGGGTATGGAAAAGTTTTTCCGCAAGACGCTCAAAGAGATCATCCGCCTCCGTCTCACAGGCCGTTCCGGAGAAATCCCGGCGTTCCGGGAAGAATGTCTGGCTGCCATTGCTGAACACAAGATTCCGCTGGCAGATTTGTGCAAGAATGAAACTCTCAATGATACGCCGGGAAACTATCAAAAGAAACTTGCCGCCGGCACAGGCCGCCGCAGTGCCGTCTATGAACTGCTCCTTGCAGCCGGACTTGACGGACGGGTCGGAGATAAAATAGAATATTATATCACCGGCAGCAAGGCAAAGGTTTCCGTCGTTGACAATTCAAAACTTCTGCAAAAAAACCAGGGTGAACGGGATGAGAACACAGCCTGGTACACAGCAAGATTGAAAGAAATTTTTGATAACTTTTCCTCCTGACAGCAGCACTTTTTATTTGATTTTTCTTACGGAACATCTATATTGATGACAAGAGGAAATCAATTGCTGCAAGAGGAGTTTTGCAAATGTTTCAAAAATATTGGCACCCGGATATGGTCACAGAACATATCCTTTCAAAGGTGGGCCAGGAACCCCTTTATTCACACTACTATGCCACGACCTACCCGCAAGTCCACGCGGCGGCACTGCGTCTTTTCGGCTCCTGGAAAGAAGCCATTGCCCGGTGCGGTCTCAATTATGCTATGGTACGCCGTTACCGTTCCTGGAGCAGAGAACAGGTCATCAAAGAGATCGAATTGCTCAACTCCCGGAACACCAGCTTGAGTTCGACCCATATACAACAGGAACACAAAGCTCTTTATATGGCCGCTCTGAAACGTTTTGGAAACTGGAAAAAAGCCCTCGAATCTTCAGGAGTCCCCTATGATGCCATACGTCTGCGGCAATGCCCTGATGCTGATTTTATCAGAGAAGAGATCCTGAAACTTTACCGCAGCGGTACCAGTCTTGCTTATACCAATATGAGAAAAAATCATTCTTTTCTCCTTTCACACGCTTTGCGGAAACTGGGCAACGGCAGTTGGGAACAGGCCAGAAAAGTTTGCGGGATCAACGACAATTACAGAAAACTGGGACAGCTGAACGCCCGAAAAAGCAGAAACAAAAGCAAACAATATATATTTTCCCTTGAGGAACTTACCCTCCCCTCTGCCGGAGAATAAAAAAGACCTCCGCCGCACATAAATACGGCAGAGGCCTTGAAGCTGAATGAACTGTTATCACTTCTTGAAGGCTTTGGGATCAAGTCCGATCCCCCGCTTGAGGAATTCAGGATTCCTTGCGATGTAATCGGTGATCACGATTTTATCTTTTGCACGGAGTTCCTCTTTGTTGGACTTGGCGAACAAGGCCTTTTGTGCAGGAGCAGCTTTTCTCTTGATATAATTGTCGTGCCAATCCTTCAGATCCTTGAAACGATAGTAGTAAGATACAGCCTTCATATCAGGATTTCCGAAAAGGGCAGTCGGTTTCACATTGAATTGCTTGCAATAATCATCGTAAGCAAGAATCAAATTTCCCATACGGCCCTGACGCATCCACTGTGAGTTCAAGATAAATCCGGCATCATTTTTAGGCAAATTCTTACCATCTTTCCTGCGCAATCCCCAAACAGGTTTCTCTTTGCGGCTCACGCGGACAAGAAATCCATTATCGTGTTCAGTAAATGTGGAAACTTCACTGATATTCAAACAGGGATTATGGACTTTTTGCAGCTCGTGCCCGGCAAAAATACAGTGGTGGATGCGGGCCGGAGATTCAAGATCAGTTCCGATATTCCCGTGGCTGACCTTATTGCGGACAAATACGCAATTACGGATTTCCAGCTCAGGGGTCCTGCTGAAGGTAATACCGCCAAACGCTGCGACGCCCACACAGTTTTCCAACAGGATATTCCGGGTTCCGTATCCATAAAAGCTTCTTTGACCATTGCCGGAACGGTTATCGTAAAAGATACGGCTGATAATGATATTAGAGCCATTCATTGTCACAACACCGCCGGGATCGCTCAAACTGCCGTTGCCAAAGTTGTTCCAGATCCGCATATTGTCAAATTTCAAATAATGCTTTCCTCTCTGAACGATTCCCTGATGCAGATTGCGGCAACCGTCAATAGACACTTCACTTCCCGGAGCTCCGGCGATCGTCAGCCATTTGCCTTTATCTCCCGTGGCAAAGACCCGGACCGTTTCCTTATAGTTACCGCTTCCGATCAGCACGGTATCACCGGCCCGGGCCCGTTCAACAGCACAACCGATTTCAGCAATGGCTTTCTGCCAGCTGGAGCCGTCATTACGATTGTCCCCGGCAGGAGACACATACAGCGTCCGGGGAGTATCCTTGACAGGAGTCGTAAAAGAAATCTTTTGCCGTTCCCGATAATAACCTGTTGCCGGAGCATTGGTAATCAGTTTGACTTTTTGCGGTGCGATACTGACACTGCCGGTATAACGTTTTCCCGGCGTAAGCCCGATAAAAGAAATGGCATATTCACTGCTGTTGCCGTCGATTTCCCGGAATTTCTTTCCGTCTTGAGATTTGAAAGAGATCTCAGTGCGTGAAATTGCAGGACTCCGGACAATAAAAGTTACTGCTGTTGATGAAAGAGCCCCCATACGGAATTCGCTTTTTCCCTCGGGCATAACGTAATCATAACGGTACTGGCCATAGGGGAAACCGTCTCCGCAGCTACCGGCGTATTCGTAATGATTTTTCAAGGTGAGATCGCCTTTGGCAAAGTTGTTGAAACGCAGTTCCGGCACTTTGACAGAAGCTATTTCAAATCCGGGGATATTTCCCTTTACATAGGCGTTCCAACCGGAAAAAAGCGGTTTGCCGGAAAAGGATGCCGCAAAAATATTGCCCCGCAGGAATCCGCCCTTTGCCCCGGAAACATTACCGGTAAAGAGACAATGACGCACCTGAGCTTCAGCAGGCAGCACCACGTTCCGGACAAAGGCACACCGTTTCAAGGTCACGGCACTGCACCGGGTAAAGAGGGCTTGAGCCATAACATTGATATTTTCGACTTTGACATTGGCACAATTGACAATATCAAGTTTTCCAAAGAGCACCGCAGGAAAAAGTCCCCGGCCCCTGATAATGATATTTTTCAAGTTGCGTACAGTCAAATTCTCCTTAAAAGGACCATCCAGATAAAGAGTTCCGCCGTCTTGAAGTTTGGCAGCGGCTTTGGCAAGGGTTTTAAGAGGAGCACGCATACTGTTTCCGGAATTGGCATCATTTCCTTTGGCTGAAACAAAAAGCACTTTTGCAGAAAATCCCTTGATGCCCCAGTCGCCACCTTTACGGTTGCGGAACACAGAATCCTCCTGCAAATGATAGTCAAGATGAGCTGGATCAGCAAATTCCCTGTCGGGATTGAATTTCTGTTCCCGTGAACGGCAGATACTCAGCTGAGCCCGACCATCGTAATAGCTGTCTCCGCTTGTAAAAATGGAGTTCTTAATAAAACGCGAATGAATGGAATTGGAAACATAACTCCGTTTCACCCAGGAAGTGGCACTGGGGTACTTGATCCAGATGTCACCGTATTTATTGTCAAAAGAGATACATTCATCAATAAGACAATTTTCAAAAATACCGCCGCTGTAAAAACGCTGTCCGGCCATACCTGAACCGAAAGAAATAATTTTACGCTGTATGGAATTTTTTCCCGGACCGTAGCAGACGAGATTGCCGCCGGAACCGTTGAACTCATTTTCATTGCAGAAAAGCAGGCAATTTTCCACCACAGAGTCTACGATATTATAAATGGAAATTCCGCTGCCGCTCAGGTAAACGATGCAATTCCTGATAGAGCACTTGTCAGGATTAAGCATATAGATCCCGCCAAAGGTAGAGGTACCACCGACCTGACGTTTGTCAGAATTATAGCCGCTGAAAATCAAGCCTTCAATGTGGAAATTTTTAAGTTTTGAACTGCGGATACGCAAAGCATCACCGGCCAAAACAGAGAAAGTGATTCTGTGATATTTCGGATCCCGGCGGTCACTGCACTGAATATAGATTTTCTTATTTTCAGTGTCAAAGAAAGAGGATCCGGGAGTCCTTTCAACTTCAGAAATTGAAGGCACCTTGCGGAATTTTTTCAGGGTATCCCGTTCCAACACAAACTTGGGCATCTTATCAACACTGCACGCATAAACGCTTTTCCGTCCGGGGACAGGTTGAAAACGGGGGGCGGGCACATCGCCGCGCATATGGACAGTACCGGGGATTTTTGCCCGGATCGTCGTAGGCTTGGCATAATCTCCCCTAAAATCAAAGGTCACTTCATCCAGATACTCCCCGGGCAGGATCGTTACAGTGTCTCCCGCTTTCAGTTTACGGACAGCTGTGCTGATCTTACGCAGGGGTTTTGTTTCAGAAACTCCAGGATTTTTGTCTGACCCATTGGGGGAGACAAAGTATTCAACGCCGCTCAGAGCCATAGCCCCCAGCAGCAGCAGGATTGTACAGCATTTTCTCATCAGGCTACTCCTTGATATTGACTTTTCACATATCCATCAAAAGCACGGCATCGTGAGATTCCAAAGTGACTTCACCATTAAATTCCTTGCCGTCCAGCAAATCACAGAACTTTTCAGACAGGCCGATATCGGCACTCTTCCAGGTCATCGGTTCCCGGGTATCGTTGACAAGAGCCACGGCCCGCTTGCCGTCAATGGTCCCTTCGATCTCCCGGGGCCAGATATTAGGTTTGACGTTCATAGGACGGGCATTACGCATACGGATATTCTGAGCCTTGGCCAGCAGAGCGTTGCGGTCGGCATCGATTTTTCCCAGGTGGTCACTGGTAAAAGCAACTCCCGTTATAATTGCTCCCAGCACAGAAATCTTGGCTTCGCTGCGGGTATAGAAAGCGTTATCCTGACGGGCCATTACCACATCAGGATCGGCACGGAACCAGCGGTCAAAGGTGAAAAAATTTCCAAGGGTCAAACGGAATGTGTCAATAATATTACATCCCAGTCCCAAAGCGTGGGGTGCAACGCCGTGGCCATCGTAATAACGTGAAGTATCATTGCTCACCCGGGCATTGTCAATCAATCCGAGACAGGGCAGGAAAGGTTCAGAACATCCCATAATCAAGGCATCAGGCACTGCCTCACGGATCGTCTTGAGCAGCAGTCTGAACGCACTGACAGAAGTTGCATCAGGATCCCGGCGGCAGCCTTTCTGTAATCCGTAAGCGAGTCCGTCGAGTTTGAAGTAGGTAAATCCCCAGCTCCGGAAGGTCTTGAACACATTGACGATATGTTCCCGGGCTTCAGGGTTCGTGGCATCAAGACAGGCCCAGAGGTTATCAGGAGCAGGAGACCAGCCGGGCAATACGGTGGTTTCGCCTTTTTCATTTTTCACAAACCAGTCCGGGTGTTCCCGGTAAACGCGGCTGGCGGTGGAAGCTGTTGTCGGCATAAGCCAGATACCGGCTTTCATACCGGAGGCAATGATCTTTTCAGCGACCTCTTTCACGGGCGTGGGCCAGGACTCACACTGATCCAGCCAGTCCCCCTGAAAGGTCTGATAGCCGTCATCGATCTGCACATATTCAGCAGCATAAGGAGAACGGTTGGCGGCGAGAGCTTCAATATTTTCAAGGGTATTTTGCTGAGTGACCTCTTTGTAGTAGTAGTACCAGGTGCAGTAGCCGGTCATATTTTTATCGCTTTTGATTGCGGGAACGCCCATTTTCTTTGCCGCAATATCAGCATAATCACAAAGCATCTGCCGCCAGTCATCCCCTTCGAGGATCACCATTTCTTCAGGCTCAGTTCCAGCCTTGATTTCGGGCTGCCACACCTCAATGGCGGTAAGCCGCCGCTGTTCAAAGACAGCTCGCAGCATCGTCTGTGAACGGAAAGCCGTCACGGCACCTGCAAGCAGGTATTTCCCCTCACGACCGACAACAATAACATTGGCAGAAGAGGTATCGCCGAAATGCTGTATCGAACCGGTCAATCCGGGCAGCGGATGCAGCTGAACCATTGATGAATTGGTTGAATAAACAACTGCATTAGCGGGCCAATCCAGTTTGATTTGTGCACGGTAACCGTTATTGAGAGATTCCCAGATATAGCTCATTTGTCTTTGCTCCTTTATATAAATATGTAATTACTGACATAACACACGCTTTTTCCTTATAATTTAGCCCGAATTCAATAATTTTTCAAACCATTATTCTAAAAAAAACAGTTTTTATCCTCAGATAAAGGCGGTAATTCCTTGCAAAAGCATAATTACAATGCTATATTTCCTCAAGATCAAAAATTTTCCCGGCAATGGGAAAAATGTTCCACTTTTATAAAATTCTTAAAGGAATAAAAAATGGCTGCTATGCGTTACTCAGGAACTCTGCCGACAGGCGGTGCCGTTGAATTTGAAGTTGAAAACGGCGTCATCACTTCCGTAATCCCTATCAAAGACTCCGCTGCCCTCCCCTGGATTATGCCGGTACTGGTGGATCTTCAGCAAAATGGAGCTATGGGACACGCATTTTCCTGCTTAAACACTCCTGAGGATCTGCGGGCTGTGACAGAAGCTCTTTTCCGCCACGGTGTCGGCAGAGTGCAAGCCACAACAACAAGTCATCCAGTGGAAACGATCCTGAACTCTGTAAAAATCATCGCTTCAGAATGTGATAAAGATCCTGTTTTGAACAATGTTATTTTCGGACTTTTCCACGAAGGGATCTTTATGTCTTTTGAAGAGGGCTGGCGGGGCGATCACGACCTTGAATTCATCAAAAAGCCCGATTGGGATCTTTTCAGAAAAATCGACGATGCAAGCGGCAACCGTTATATCACTGTGAATGTGGGCCCTGAGGTCGATGGAGCGATGGAATTTATTTCACACGCTGTTGACGCCGGAAAAAAAGTTTCCATCGGCCATTGTAATCCCACCACTGAGCAGATCCGCGAAGCTGTAAAACGGGGTGCCGACCGGGTGAAAGTCGGAGGCCAAGCGGTCT
>JAZUPO010000110.1:0-1900 GCA_045605205.1 Victivallaceae bacterium | reverse complement strand
AAATTTGGGCAGGTTATTCCCCTTGGGGGCATCTGCAGAACAGACCGGCAGTGTCAGCAGTACAAATAACAGCAGAAGAGTTCTTTTTAACATACTTACTCCTCAATAAGGGGGGTTCCTGTGGAAAATCCATTCATTTGTCCTGAGGCTACGAGTTTTCCCCGGTCGTTGCGGATCTCTACTGCGTAAAGCCCGGTGGTTCTTCCCCGGTGGATGACCCGGGCCGTGGCAAAGAGTTTTTCCCCGTCGCCGGGACGGAGAAATGTCAGATTGGCACTTTGAGTTACCATACCTGAATTTTCAGAATTGGCAGCACCCGCAAAAGCGATATCCGCCAGAGTAAAAATAGCTCCACCCTGAACCACATTGTTGCCGTTGAGCACGGCTTCGGTGATAACAAGCTCAGCTTCTGCGTATCCCGGCTCGACTTTTGTCAGTTGGATATTATTTGCCGCTGCAAAGCGGTCCATACGGTTGATGTAATCAATAACTCTTGGATCAAGCATAAAAGAAAACTCCTTTTTTATAATTTACAGCATTGTCAGCTCTTTTTCAAGAAAAAAGAGCACCTTTGTTTAAAATAATGGCAAAACCCTTAGCAAAGTCCTTGCATTGGCAGAAAAAAGAAAGTATCTTATGTGAGTTGACAACAGTCAAAACAAAAGGATTCAAATTATCATTATGGATTGGAGTGATTCCATTTTTACGCCGCCTGCTCCTGAAGATGAGTACGGTTTTGCCGGTTGGAGTGATGACCTTGATACTGTTATGCTTGAAGATGCTTATAATCACGGCGTATTTCCGTGGCCCGAGGATGAAAAAGTAATATTGTGGTTTTCACCTCCCGTCAGAGGGGTGGTCAGGATCGCTGATTATCACATTCCCCACGGAACCAGGAAAGAGCTGAAAAAGAAAAATTGGCAACTGAAAACCGACACCGCTTTTGACCGGGTCATCGACGAATGTGCCGCCGCTTACCGTCCGGGGCAGGGGGGGACGTGGATCACTCCGAAAATGCGGCGAGCGTACAAAACCTTTCACCGGCAGGGGAGGGCTCACAGTTTTGAAACTCACAATGAAAAAAATGAACTTATCGGCGGTTTGTACGGTGTGCACGTTGGAGGCGTATTTTGCGGCGAAAGTATGTTTTTTAAAGAAAGTTGTGCTTCAAAGTTTGCTTTGGCCGGAATGTTTGAATTCCTCAAGGAAAAGGGAGTGGAATTGGTGGATATACAGATGATGACTCCGACTCTTGCTCAGTTTGGAGCTGTCGAGATAACACGGCAGGAATACTGGCGATCGCTTGAACTTTTAAGAGTGAAAAGTGTTAAATGGAGTTGACAGGATTTTTTAGAGTGCTATATTATCTTAAGTTTCGGTAAAATGATCAAACATTGACAAATTATGATCCGATTTTATAAAAAAGGAAGGTTTGAAAGTATGAAAATTTTTATGACAGCGGCATTGCTCTTTCTGACAATGGCGGTATTTGCTCTTGATCCCGGCGGCGTGTCGGTGGATCTGAATCTGCTCAAAGGAGCAAGTGCCGCAGGAAAAGAAGTGAAAAATCTTTTGCGTTCCGGGGATTTTGAGGGAAAAGATATCTTTCATAAAAAAGGCTCTCCCTGGTACGGCGGCTCTTATGTCTGGAGCAAATCCCTTAAAGGCCCTGAACATAAGAAAAAAATTTTTGCCGGACAACGCCGTTATATTGATCCCAAAGGCGGAGTCAATGGCTCTGCGTGTGCAGTGATCTATTCTCCGGATACTCTTGCTGCACTGCAGGATTCCGACGGCAATCCCTGGATGAGTAATTCTTTCAATCAAATCGTCGGAATTGAGGATTCTGCGGAACCTGTCAAGTATACTCTGATATTCAAGGTCAAAGGAAGGACCGGGA
>JAZUPO010000109.1:0-3749 GCA_045605205.1 Victivallaceae bacterium | reverse complement strand
AGCGTTCACAGAAAAAAGGCAGCATTTTTTCCAAAACCTCTGTCCGCACCGCAGTGGTTGCGTTATTGTCCAGATAAATCGTTTTCATCATTTCCTCCACGATCTTTAAGGCTGAATTCACAGCCGCAATAATTCTGGCGGTAAAATCCGCTTTGCCGTGCGATCTCACAGCTCCGGCGGTAGCCGTCACGTTTTTTAAAATCCTCGGGAACAAAGTGTTCCCATTCTAAACCTGTTTCAAAGATCACCTTTGATCTTTTCCGGGGGCTGACCGTCAATGTGGTACAGAACTCCTCCGATCCGGCAAAGGCGGCTGTCCGCGAAAGGGAAAAGCGGAAACAGCGTTTGCACCGTTCCCCCTGTTCCGGTTCGTTCTCAAACCCGGCAACTGCTTTAAGCCAGCTTTCGTGATCATAGGGATCAACAACAACTTCGATTTGCTGTTCTCCGGCCAATTGCTTCACTGAAGCAAGACGCCGTTCAAACTCCTCATAAGAATTCAAATTTGAGTTTGAATAAAAAAGCACCACATTTTTCCCCTGCTCTTTCATCCTCTCTACACACCCTCCACCACAGGGGGCACAGCAAATATGAAGTATCATCTTGTTATTTCCTTTTTTCCGGCACAGCATTCCACCAGCTTTTGCACAGCAGCATAAAACGCAGGGATCAGCAGAGTGCCGCCGACAGCAGCGACCAGCATACCGCCGAACACTGCCGTACCGAGAGAAACCCGGCTGGCGGCTCCGGCTCCGGTGGCCTGAACCAGAGGCATCACGCCGAGAACAAAGGAAAGTGCCGTCATCAGCACTGCACGGAACCGGAGTTTTGCAGCAAAGAGAGCGGCCTCCCCAATCGTCTTACCGTTTTCGTGCTGCACTTTGGCAAATTCAACGATCAGGATCGCCGTTTTACAGGCAATACCGAAAAGCAGAATAAAGCCGACCTGGGTATAAAGATTGTTTTCCACCTTGCCGAACCAGAGAAAAAGCAGCGACCCGAAAAAGGCAACCGGCACCGAAAGCAGCACTGCCACAGGGATCATCCAGCTTTCATACTGAGCCACAAGGAACAGATACATAAAAAGCAGAGCCAAGCCGATAATGACTGCCATTACAGGAATTTCCATTCCGGCAAATTTAACCGGAGCTCCTGCTGCTTTTTCCTGATAAGACATATCCGTCCAATCAAATTTCATCCCCGGCGGCAGATTTTCTTTTGCCGCCATTTCCATAGCTTTCATTGCCTCGCCGGAGCTGTATCCGGGAGCCGGAGCTCCGCTTATAACAGCACTGGAATAGAGATTGAAACGGTTGAGATACTGGGGAGCAAAACGGCGTTCCAGACGTCCCAGTGTGGAAAGGGGAACCATTTCTCCTTTCTGATTGCGTACCCGGAAACTCAACAACTGTTCCGGATTCCGCCGGTAGGGCGAATCTGCCTGGAGCAGCACCTTGTACACTTTGCCGAATTTATTGATATCATTGGCGTATGTGGAACCGGTAAAACCCTGCAGAACAGAGTTGATATCTGAAATGCTCACGCCCAGTTTCATTGCTTTTTCCCGGTCTATTTCCAGATAAACCTGGGGTGTTGCCGCCCGGAAAGTAGAAACGGCTCCGGCGATGGCGGGACTTTTCCGTGCCGCCATACACACCCTGTCAACAGCCTCCTGAAGCCGCTGCGGATGTGTCCCTGTGGTATCTTCAACAACAAAGGAAAAACCGCCTGTACTTCCGATCCCGGGGATAGACGGTGTTCCGAAAGCCATAATCAGAGCCCCCGGTTCATCTTTGGCAATCATTTGCAGCTTCGCCCGGATGGCATTTTGAGTCAAATCCGGAGAAGTACGTTCACTCCAGGGCTTGAGACAGACAAGGATAAAGGCATTATTGGATGCCTGCGAACTTGTCAGAATACTGAACCCCGGCACACTCATCGTTTCAGCCACACCGGGAATTTTACGGATCTTTTCATCCAATCTGTTCACAATAGCCGTTGTCCGGCTGAGAGAAGCGGCCTCGGGCAGCTGAACAGATACAAAAAGCGACCCCTGATCCTCTTCCGGAATAAATCCGGCAGGCAGGATGCCGTAAAAACGCCAGCATCCCCACACGAGCAGCACAAGAACCACCATAAGAGCAGTTATATGACGAATAAAGAAGTTGGCAACTGTACCGTACTTTTCCGTCAGCCATTCAAAGAAACGATTGAACCAGCGAAAGAGAATAAAATTGCTGCCGCCCCCGGTTCCCTGTTTCATCAGCATCGCACACAAAGCAGGACTCAAAGTCAATGCGTTGACACTTGAGATCGCCACAGCCACCGATATCGTGATACCGAACTGGCGGAAAATCACTCCGGTGATTCCCGGCAGAAAACAAATGGGAACAAACATTGCAAGCAGCACAGCCGTCGTAGCGATCACAGGCCCTGTTACCTCTTCCATTGATTTCCACGCAGCCTCCCTGGGAGAAAGTTTCTCTTCTTCCATCAACCGGGCCACATTTTCCACCACCACAATAGCATCATCGACCACCACACCGATAGCAAGGATCAATCCGAAAAGGGTGATCAAATTGATGGAATAGCCAATAACTGACATTGCAGCAAATGTACCGATCAGAGAGACCGGAATGGCGAGAGTGGGCACCAGAGTGGACCGCCAATCCTGCAGAAAAAACCAGGTGATCAGGATCACAAGCAGCACCGCTTCAATGAGGGTCTGTTTGACTTCGTCGATAGAGGCAAGAATAAAGTCTGTTGTATCATAAGCCACGCCGTAAGTGACACCCTGAGGGAACGTGAACTTCAGTTCTTCCAACTTTTTCCGGCACTGCTTTGCAATATCGACACCGTTGGCACTGGGGAGCTGATACACGGCCAGAAGTGCAGCGGGCTTTCCATTATAAGTGCTTGAAGAGGCATAACTTTCTGAACCGAGTTCAATTTTTGCGATATCCTTCAGTTTCACCTGTTCTCCGTGTCCGGTGGCACGAACAATGATATTGCCGAAAGCCTCAGGCGTCGAAAGACGTCCCTGGGTCTGAACAGAATAACGGAAATTCGCCTCAGAAGCTCCGGGGGCATCTCCCAACGCCCCGGCAGAAACCTGTACATTCTGAGCCTTGAGGGCGGCACTTACTTCACTGACCGTTATATTCAAAGCCGCCATACGGTCAGGATCCAGCCAGATCCTCATAGCGTAGGTCAAACTGCACAAAAGATCCACAGAGCCGACTCCGTTGATACGGGCGAGTTCATCTTTTAGGTTGATCGAGGCAAAATTGTTGAGAAAGAGAGAGTCATAACTGTTATCAGGAGAATAAACAGCGATCACCATCAGCATAGAGGGCGACTTTTCTTTCACAATGACACTCTGCCGCCGGACTTCATCGGGCAGCTGAGCATTGGCCCAGTTGACCCGGTTCTGAGTATTGACGGTGTTGACATCACCATCTGTTCCGATATCATAAACGGCATTGATGACAGCACTTCCGGTATCGGTGGCCGTACTGTTGATATACAAAAGCCTTTTGACACCGTTGAGCTGGGTTTCGATTGGCTGAATGACCGTTTCCTGAACCGTTTTGGCATCGGCTCCCGGATAAGAGGTCGTCACTGAAACGACTCCGGGAGTGATATTCGGATACTGTGCTACCGGCAAAGTAAAAAGAGCCACGATTCCCGCCAGTGTCATTACAATGGAAATGACAAAAGCAAAACGGGGCCGGTCAATAAAAGTCGGA
>JAZUPO010000108.1:0-2297 GCA_045605205.1 Victivallaceae bacterium | reverse complement strand
CGATAATGGCTATAACGACAAGAAGTTCAATCAAGGTGAAGCTGTACAGCTTCACCCGCCTGGCGGCGGGTGAAGAAATACTCTTCTTACTGCAAGAATAAAAAAGAAGCAATTTCATAATTTTTCCTCCTGATAACTGGTCTGTCAATAATGTACACCCTGTTTTAAGAAAATTCAAGTCCCCCAAAATTTATTTTTCTTTGAAACAGTAAGCCGCAAGGAGCACTGCACAGACAGCGGCGATAAACTTCGTAAGGATCATAGGAAAAAGCAGTTCCGGAACCACTGCTCCACAATAGGCAAGATGATCTCCGAACATAAATGCTCCGGAAGCCATAAAGGCACAGTTGAGCATCTTGCCTCTGGGGTCCATATCTTTGATCATCGTCAACGTAGGAATGGAATTTGCAGAGGTGGTGATAAGTCCCATAACGGATGTTTCATTGATTTTTAATTTATTTCCTGCTGCCAGGAGTCCTTTGCGGAACATTCTTGCAATAAGTTCCATAAAAACATAAACTCCCGACAAAAGTACCACAATGGAACCGATGATTTTTACCGCTTCTCCAAGAGGAACGATATCAGGAATTTTTACTCCTGAAAACTCCATAAAGACTGCGGCAGCCACTCCGGCCATAGCCAGAACTTCCATTGGTTTGGCAAAAATGGTCAAGCTTTTGACCAGCTGTTCCGGAAAGAAACGCTCCCCCAGTTTGAAACGGGAGTTGCAGATATAATCCAATGCCCCGACGGCGAACATCAGGGAAAAGAAAAGCAGGATCGCTTTTTCAGGAGTCAGCATATTTTTCAGATACGGTTGAAAAGGATTTCTGCTTTTTCAGGCAAAGAAGCATAATCCAAAGTGACACTGTTTCCCTGTGCGGAAATCTTTTGACCGTTGACAGAGATCTCTTTTACGGACTCGCCCTGACCTTCGATCCGGAGATAAAGCTCTTTCTGCCCCCAGTAGTAGGGACGCAGCTGTTTGTAAGAGCTGAGTTCTGCCGGGAAATGAGGCGTCAATGTAATAGCGTTTGCCTTGTATTCAAGACCGGCGACTCCCCGGAGCAGACCGCCGAAGGTGCCGAATCCGTCAATATAGTAGGCATCGGGAACATCGGGGTTGAAAGCTCCTATGAAAGATTTTCCGTAATTGGACATAACATCCCGCATCGTACCGGAATCATAAATGTTTCTCATTGTTTCTGCTGCGGCACAGGCTTCATTATAAAAACCGTATTTAAGCAAAGCTCCCAGATAACGGGCCTGGGAACTGAACCAGGCGGCTCCGTTCCAGTGACTTCCCGCACCGCCGTAGGCAAGATCGCTTTTCTGATAGCTCCAATGGCTGTCGTCGTGGATTTTCCAGACACAGGGGGCAAGGGGCGTCGGAGAAATGGAAATGATTTTTTTGAGTATGGAAACAGCCGTTTTATCAGGAACAACTCCCCAGAACGCGGCATCGTGATTGCAATTTGTTTCAAAATAACCGTGTACAGCGGCTCCGGGAACACCGTGGCGGATCCCGTCAGCATCAATGTAATTGATGAGAAATTCATCATTTTCAATGAGTTGTTCAAGTGCCTTTTGGAATTCCGCGGCCTGTGCACGGTAAAATTCTGCTTGAGAAAGACGCCCTGCCAGTTCTTCCACTTCAGCAGCAAGACGCAACGCCTGAATGGTGTTGACCACTGTCCCGGAGGGGAGACCGTAATCGGTGACTCCTTTGCTGCGGAATGTGGCTCCGTAGGCACGTTCAATCAAAGTGCCTGCCACACCGACTTTAAGAAGATTTGTTTTCTCATCTTTCCGGGAGAGGATAAAGTCAAGACATTTTTCGATTTTGGGCAGCAGTTCCCGGATCTTTGCTTCATTTCTTGATGCCAGAAGCACATCACAAAGAGAAAGAACGCTGACGGCATTTCCTTCCACCCAGAAGTCAAATTCCTCAGCCAGACCGGAACTTTCATCATTTTTGTACCGGGGGCCGGGGAGGGGATTGTACAATGTCACATATTCCGGAAGTGCCCCCGGAGGTGCAACAAATCCATTGTCGTCGGCTTTTTTGCCGTCTCCCTGAAAGGCAAAGAAAAGTTCCAGTGTGCCCAAATGACAGGCAAGATATTTCCCTGTCAGGAGCGGCGTTGTGCAGAACATTCCAAAGTAATTCTGACTCCAGCATCCTTTCCATTTGCCCCCTTCCACAAAGATTCCGAGCTGGTCGTTGGCAAGGCGGCCGATACCGGGGCCTTCCACGCCGAAAAGGGCATCGCCGGTTTTATTGAGAGCGACAGTGA
>JAZUPO010000107.1:0-4996 GCA_045605205.1 Victivallaceae bacterium | reverse complement strand
TCCAAACCAGGATCCCCGAAAGGGCTCCGACTAACGGCAGACAGAAAAGAATACTGCGCACCGATACTTTTTTTCTGAAAGGCGCAATGACCTTAGCTGGCAGCTGATAGTCCGAAATCAAGTCCCAGGAACTGAGCAAAGCAGCAATTACAACTTTTACCGGATTCATAAGTTCCTCCATTTTTCATTCATTATACTGTACACACCGGCAGCCAGTTCCTTGCGGTCTTTGCTGCCTGCGACAGAAATACTCTTCATAATATACACCGTTGCCCGGGCTTCTTTCAAGCCCAGAACCCGCCAAATATGCTGCAAAAAGGATCTGTCTCCGCACCACTGAACCTCAGAACGGATCTCAGGGGCATAAGATATGATCACCGGCAGCACAGACCGTTCAGCATCTATGGCTGCCTGAAATGCTGTTGACTTAAATGGCAAAAGTCCCTCTTTACCGTCAGAAGTCGTTCCCTCAGGAAAAACCATCATTGCCAGTCCGTCCTGCATCGTGCGGCTCATTGCATCGGCCGATGCTTTAGCCTTACGCGGAGTTGTCCGGTCGATCCAAACGGGCTTATTACATTGGATCAGCCATCCGATCAGGGGCCACTTGCGCATTTCCACCTTGGGGGCAAAACGAATCCTGAAACTTGCCCCCAACACCAGAGTGTCCAGGACACTTTGATGATTGGCTGCGATAAGGCCGCCTCTGAAATCGCCGATATCCCCCTCTATCTTGATTTTCAATCCGATGATCCAGGCGGAAACCCTTGCCCACATCAAAGTCAAATCCAAACTTCTCTGAGCGGCCCGGGCACCGTGATTGACAAGATGCACATAAACGGCACACAGGACAAACCACAACAGGACGAGGGGGATTCTGTAAATTTTCCGCAACAGACTCATTACCTGCCCAAAGACTCCAATGCAAAAGCGGTCATCACTTTTATGCCGTTGACCATAGCTTCTTCAGGCGGCAGATATTTGGGATTGTGCAGCGACGGAGCATCTTCACCGGCTCCAAGCCGGAAAAACACACCGGGAGCTTTGGCAAGATAAAAAGAGAAATCCTCTGAACTCATCGCGGAGTCACTTA
Source organism: Victivallaceae bacterium (assembly GCA_045605205.1). Classification (GTDB taxonomy): domain Bacteria; phylum Verrucomicrobiota; class Lentisphaeria; order Victivallales; family Victivallaceae; genus UBA1784. The sequence continues at coordinate 3,903 of JAZUPO010000107.1, read as the reverse complement.
AGATATGAAGCGGGACACCCAATTCTCTGACAACCTTGCAAAGCCGTTCCACCGGTTCCGGGGCATTGCAGGTGGCAAGATAGCTCTGCTTGGTGTCAACATCACAACGGACACGATGAATGACCGCTGCGGCGTGACAAATCTCGTGCACAGCCTCTTCCATAATTTTTGCAGTTTCATTGTCCAGACTGCGCATCGTTCCGGAAAACTCTGCTGTTTCTGGAATAACATTGTCGATAAAACCGGACTCAAAGCGACAGATGCTCAACACGCCTGAACGGCGGGGATCGACCCGGTTGGGAACCACATTCTGCAGTTCCATTACCATAGATGCCGCAGCAATAAGAGGACTGCGTGAAGCACAGGGCAAACTTCCGTGTCCCCCCTGGCCGTAAACAACCACGTTGAAGTGATTGCTGGAAGCCATCATAGCTCCTTCTTTCACAGAAACAGCACCGACCTTCGCCCCCGGCATAACGTGCAGAGCGGCACAAACATCGGGCAGCGGATCGCCCATAGCTCCGGCATCAATAAGCTCTTTTGCCATAGCGACATTTTCTTCACCGGGCTGGAAGACACAGCGGACAGTTCCGGCAAATTCGCTGCGTTTTGCGGCAAGAGACCGGATAACTCCGATCAGGATCGCCGCGTGCATATCGTGTCCGCAGGCGTGCATCATTCCGGGATGTTTGGAAACAAAGTCACATCCGGTCTCTTCGGTTCCGGGCAGAGCATCGATATCCGCCCGGAGCAGCACGTGGGGCCCGGGGCCCTTTTCTCCGTAGATCAGGACCACTGTATCCGTCTCAAGGAAGGGAGGCAACACCTCAATACCTTCGATACGGCTCAATGTTTCCCGGATCAAAGCACAGGTTTTGAATTCTTTTCCGGCGATTTCAGGGATTTGGTGCAAACATCGTCGGACTTCAACAATATCATCGAAAAAAGAGAGCTGTTCCATAAATTTATTTTCCGTACTCGTAAACTATATTGCCGCCAACGATGGTCATTACGTTCCGGCCACGGACTTTTTTGCCGCCGAAAGGTGTGTTGCGGGATTTGGATTTAAAGGCAGCAGGATCGATCACATATTCCGCTTCAGGATCAAAAATGGTGATATCAGCAGCATTGCCTTCGGCAAGGTTGTAATTTTTCATCCGCAGGATATCAGCAGGCCCGGTCGTCAGACGCTTCACATATTCAGACAGCTTCATCATTCCTGAAGCCACAAGCTCGGTAAAGGTGACTCCCAGAGCAGTTTCGAGACCGATAATACCGAAAGGAGCATTGTCAAACTCCACCAGCTTGGCTGTCACCGTATGCGGTGCGTGGTCAGTGGCAATGGCTGTGATGGTTCCATCCGCCACAGCCTGAAGCAGAGCCTGCCGGTCTTCTTCGCTGCGCAAAGGAGGATTCATCTTGTAATTGGTATCATAGGTTTTGATACAGTCATCAGTAAGGCTCAGGTGGTGGGGAGTTGCTTCGCCGGTCACCATAATGCCTTCGGCACGGGCCTTGCGGATCAGTTCGACACTTTCCTTTACACTGACGTGCTGCATATGGATAGGCCACTGGAACTGCCGGGCGAGAATAATGTTTCTTGCGATCATCAACTCTTCAGCGGCACCGGTCATACCGTTCATTCCCAGCAACACTGACCATTTTCCTTCGTTCATCACGCCGCCTGCGGCGAGAAAATTGTCTTCACAGTGATCCAGGATGGGCAGTTCAAAAGACTTGGCATATTCCACAACGTGACGCATAAGAGCGTGATCCTGAATACATTTTCCGTCATCGCTCAAAGCGACGACTCCGGCATTTTTGAGAGAACCGATACCGGCCATTTCCTGTCCGGCATAATTCTTGGTCATACAGCCGCAAGGCAATACCCGGACAACACCGGTACGGGCGGCAGTCTGACGCAAATATTCAATAGCCCCCGCCGTATCGGCAGCAGGAGAAGTATTGGGCATAGCGACCACAGAGGTGAATCCGCCGGCAGCAGCGGCGGCCGTCCCGGAAGCGATGGTTTCAGCTGTGGTATTGCCGGGCTGACGCAAATGGACGTGTACATCAATAAATCCGGGGGTCAACACCTTGCCTGAGAGGTCGATCACCTTGGCATTGGACACCTTGCCGGGATCTGCGATCACAGCATTTTCGACACCGATATCCCCGATGGTATCAATATTGCGATCGGGGTCAATAATTCTGGCATTTTTGAGAATAAGGTTCATTTTTTCACACATCCCGCAACTAAAAAGAGCACTGCCATACGGACGGCGAGTCCGTTGGTCACCTGCTCAAGAATAACTGAATTTGATCCGTCGGCCACTTCACCGGCAAGTTCCACATCCCGGTTGATGGGCCCGGGGTGCATAATCATTACATCGGGCTTCATCATCTTGAGGCTGTCGCTGTTGATTCCGAAAAACCTGGCATACTCCCCTGTGCCGGGGAAAAATCCTGCGGTCTGCCGTTCGTGCTGGATCCTCAACAAATTGACCACATCCGCATTTGCGACAGCATCTTTGAGATTATGGCAGACCCGGACTCCGGGGATTGATTCAAATTCCCGGGGGACCAAGGTGGAAGGTCCAGCCAGAGTCACATTGGCTCCGAGTTTGAGCAGTCCCCACATATTGCTCCGGGCGACCCGGCTGTGAAGAATATCACCGAGGATCGTCACATTAAGGCCCTTGACGCCGCCCTTCTTTTCACGAATGGTAAAGATGTCAAGCAAAGCCTGAGTGGGATGGCTGTGAGCTCCGTCACCGGCATTGATAACACCGCATTTCAGTTTGGAAGCGATGAAAGCCTGAGCACCTGTGGCTGAGTGACGCATAACGACAAGATCAACTTGAAGAGCCTCAATATTTTTCACAGTATCCAACAGAGTTTCCCCTTTGAGCAAGCTGCTTGCCTGGGCCTGCATATTGACCACATCAGCACTCAACCGCTGTTCGGCAAGTTCAAAAGAAACTCTTGTCCGGGTACTGGGTTCCACAAAAAAGTTCACAACGGTTTTCCCGCGGAGAGCGGGAACTTTTTTCACCTGACGCTCCGAAACTTTCTTGAATTCGGCAGCAGTATCAAGTATGCATTCAATTTCTTCGGCTTCAAGATCATACAGTGAAAGCAGATCTTTGCGTGTCCATTCCATTATAAAAAGCTCCTCTTATTGACTCAGAGATTATGATTTTCCCATTTGACGGCATAGATCCCGGGGTCGCCGTCCTCTTCGAAACGCACCACGATCTTCTGATCTGCGGGCACAGTGGTGCAAAGTCCCACATAATCGGCCCGGATAGGAAATTCGGGTTCGCCTCTGTCCACCAGGACAGCCAGCCGGATCAGTCCTGCCCGTCCGTAATCGGTCAAAGCATCGAGAGCGGCCCGGATAGTCCGTCCTGTTGAAAGCACATCGTCCACCAGAATAATGGAACTGCCGTTCACATCAAAAGAAATATCTGTTTCACGGATGGCGGGCAATCTTTTTCTGTTGCCGATATCGTCCCGGTACATAGAGATATCTAATTTACCGATCAGGGGAGCGGAACCGTATTTTTTCTTAAGTTCTTCACAGATCAATTCAGCGAGGGGCACTCCCTGCTGATGGATCCCGACCAACGCACAATCGTCGAAAGAGCTTGAAAAATCAGCTCCTATTGCATCAGCGATCTTCGCCACGGCATTGGAAATTTCCTCTGCCGAAAACAGTTTTGTTCCATTTATCATCCGGTTTATCCCCTTATGTTTCTGGCAACATAGAATTACACAGCAATAATATATCATCAAAGCCGGTGTAAAACAACTCAAAAAAGGCAATTTTTCTGAATTTTTACGTCTGGAAGCCACTATGGCTGTTCCGACATAAAAAAAACCGGGAAGCAAGTCGGAGGC
>JAZUPO010000106.1:0-16288 GCA_045605205.1 Victivallaceae bacterium | reverse complement strand
CTTCGTACCCGGAAGGCAGTGCAGGATTCACATCCACGTCGGTAGCCACAGTCACAGCAACCACGCCGAACTCTTTAATGAGGTCGGGGATCAGCTGGGGATTGCGGAATGCGGCACTGCTGGTGGAAATTTTGTTGGCACCGGCCTTGAGCACCACGCCAGCGGCTTCAACACTGTTGATACCGCCGCCCACGGTGAAGGGGACGGTGCAAACTTCAGCGACCCGTTTCACCACATCGGCAAGAGTGGCCCGTTTTTCAACGGTTGCGGTAATATCCAGCAGTGCCAGTTCATCAGCCCCTGCGGCACAATACGCCTTGGCGCATTCCACGGGGTCACCCGCATCAGCGATATCCACGAAATGCACGCCTTTTACCACCCTGCCCTCGCGCATATCAAGGCAAGGCATAATCTTGATTTTTGCCATTTTCTCTTTTCTCATCCTCAAATATTATTTACAAACGCCTTATGCGTTTTTATCACTTGTGCCAGGTGGCAATATCGTCATCCAGCTTGTCGCCGCCCTCGACGGCATTTTTACCCTGCTGATCTTCACCGTCAGGTCCCTTGGAATAGACGGCAACTTTACTCATAATATATTTTCCGGTCGACGGAACATCGGGTTTTACCAGACGTTCATTACCGTCGACACTGATCATAATAGTATAACGGTTTCCCCAGGGGTCACGCCACAAATAATCCTTATTGGCAGCATCATCATAATGTTTATCAGGCATAAAGTTGGGCTTGGGATCAAGTAATTTGATTTTTCTGGTATTATGAGCATAACTGCCAGAGTAATTCCAAGTTCCTGTCAACTCAGCAATCAAAGAGTCGTAAGCCTTTTCATCGTCCGCATCAAGAGATGTTTTGACACCGGTATATTCAAATTTATTGCCGGCGGGACCGAGAACAATAAACTCTGTATCTGTCACGCCGTCGGCAGCGTTCTGCTTTTTAGGAGCAACAGTCTCAGTATCCGAGCTGTTGATTTTGAACACGGCATTTTTGCTGGAATTGACTACCAACATCCTGCCGTAAGTCTGATCCATTTGAGCAAGTGCCATCTGGATGGATTTCATATCGGATTTGGCCTGAGTGATCCGCCCCTGCTGGGCACCGCCGATGACAGCGGGCAGCACAAGTCCGGCAAGGATGACCACAATGCCGACGACGACCAGTAATTCAACAAGGGTAAAATATCTCTTTTTCACAGGGTATTTTCCTTTCTCAGTTTCAAGAGTACAACTTAAAAAACGGTTTTGTCACTGACATACTGTATGTGCAAAAAGCCCTTTTGTCAAGAGAAAAATCCTGAAATTTTGCAAAAAAAACATCTTTCTCCCTTGACAAATAGACATTGCAAGGGTATTATATAGTCGTAAGCACCCAAAACCAATGGAGAACACACTATGAAAAGACACTCTTTTACCCTCGTCGAACTGCTGGTGGTCGTCGGTATCATCGCTCTTTTGGCAGGTCTTATCATCCCCGCCGTAGGTATGGCTCAAACATCTGCCCGCCGCACCGCCTGCCTGAGCAATCAGGGACAGGTTATGAAGATTATGCGTGCTTTTATGAACGAAGGCGACAAACAGTTTCTCCCGAACTCTCTGGCAACAAACGGTTATTGGGCCAGAGCCCTTTACGAGAAGAACAGGCTTCAAAATGATTTGACGGTTGCACGCTGCCCCTCCATTCAGGTATCAGCAGCAGCCTCTCCGAATCAAAAGCAGGAGATTCTGCCTGACGATACAGATGCTCAAAAGAATGCAAAGTGCAAAGAAACCTACGGTATGATTTACGGAACAGCGACTGACGGAGGTATTGATTTCAAGAGTTCAAAATCTTTGAAGAGCATAGGTTACGGCACCCATTTTACAGTGGCCGCCAATCAGATGACCGTTGGCGGTTGTGTTGCAAGAGTTGCTAATGAACAGGTCGTCGCAAGAGCTTTGGCCGACTTTGGAGCAAAAGGAGCGGATTCAAACGATGACATCGGCCGTCCGGCTTTGGTTCACGCTGACCAGACCAATATGTTCTTCCTTGACGGACACGCCGAAAGTTTTACCAGAGACAGTGCAAGATCCCGTTATTGGGTCGCCTACGGCACAAGTGGCAGACAGGCGGTCAAAGTAGGCGACTATGCTGAAGGAGATTCAGCAAAAACCAGACAGAATCCCTCTACCGACGATCAGCGCAAGAGTAAAGATTGGATGCTTGATCCTGATTGGGCAGAATAAGTTTTTTTACCGCCAAACATCCGGAAAGAGGAGCCGGGTGTTTTTAACGTAACGTGCTTTCAGGCACACAGAGGAGAAAAAGGAGAAAAGAAAAATGTCATCAATCAAACTTTACAACAAGACGGGCGATGAAAAAGCAGTCGCCATCCAGAACGCAGTGGAAAAACAGTTCGGATTTGTTCCCCAGGTCTTTCAGGCTATGGGCCGGAACGGCGATTTTCTTGAAGCTGTGCTGAATGTGGCCGATGCCGCCGGCAAAGGGCTTGATCCCAAAACCAAGGAGCTTATCATCATTGCCTGCAGTGCCGTCAACGGCTGCCAGTACTGCCTTGACGCCCACCGGGCCGCAGCTCTCCAAGCAGGATGCACTGACGAAGAGATCACCGCCGCCGTGGAAGTGGCCGCCTCCATCAGTCTTTTCAACAAATTCAATGGTGCCATCGGCCTTGATTCCGATATCAAAGCCCCTGTCAAATAAGATTTTCCACACCTTTCCCAAAGCTCCCTTTGATCCGAAGGGAGCTTTTTATTTTCCACGACTTCAAGGGAAAGGCTTGCAATATGCTGTGCCTTATGCTATATTATATGTTAATAGTGTATATTATATATAATGAGAATCCCGAAAAGTTATTGAGGAAAAAATTATGGACATACAAAATCCTTCAGGTCTGATATGCTTGAGAGTTTTGCTTTCCCAATTCAGACGGGGAGTGAACTTTGCCGCATTGATGACCGATAAAGTCCAGCAGGAGTATCAGGCTAATGACCTTGACACACTGCTGAAACTGACCGAAGCTCAGGAACTCAGAAGCGAAAAAGTTTCCTCTTTGGAACAGATCAACAACTACAATGGCCCTATGCTTGCCAAGCTGAATGACGGCAAATGGCTCCTTGTGGTCAACAGTTCACAAATTTCCAAGGAACAAATGGCCATTCTTGATCCGGCTGCAGGACAAAAGGTCATTCCCGTTCCCAGTGCCCAGTTCAAAGAAAAATTCAGCGGTACCGGTATCATCTTCAGAAACCTTGCTCAGGTCGATGCTGCAAAACAGACAAAACTCACCGCCTTTGTGGCTGTGGCAAAACACCACAACAGCCAGATCGACATCAGAGAACTGATGCACGAATATGCCGTTACAGATGAGGAAGTCAAGGACAACCTTTTCGATCACATCGTTTCTGAACACCAGTTCAAACTCAAAAGAATAAAACTTTCCTGGGAAAAACTCCAGAAATCAAACTCAGTATTCCCCTGTATAGCCATTAAGAAAAATGGTAAATACGCCATTTTCTGCGGTTTCCGCCCTTCAAAGGATGATGAAAAAGTTATGGAAGCGGTCCTCGTCGATCCCGAATCCGACAACTTTCACGCACCTGACCACTTTATCTTTATGTCTCAAGAGGAGTTCTTTGAAGAGTATTCAGGCCGTTTTATCCTGCTCAAAAAGATCTACAAGCTCTCAGACGAAAATCAGCCCTTCAGTTTGCGCTGGTTTATCCCTGAATTCATCAAAAACAAAGGGATCTTCGCCCAGATCGCTCTTATGGTCGTGATGCTGACCGTCTTTTCTCTTATTATCCCCCTCTTTTTCCAGATCGTCGTTGACAAAGTTCTGGTCAACCAGGCATACAATACCCTCAACGTCCTGGGAATCGGAATCATACTTGCCATTGTGGTCAACGCCATTGTCAGCTATGTCCGCAGTTATCTGCTGCTTTTTGCCACCAACAAGATCGATATTTCAACAGCCACCAAAACCTTTGCCCATTTGATGCGGCTGCCGGTGGACTTCTTTGAAAGAGTGCCTTCCGGTGTGCTCCTCAAACATATGCAGCAGAATGAAAAGATCCGGGGATTCCTCTCCGGCAACCTTTTCTTTACCATTCTTGATATTTTCGCTTTGTGCATTTTTGTGCCTTTCCTGCTTTTTTACAGTGCCACATTGACCGCTATCGTACTGGGTTACTCCCTGCTTATGGCTCTGGTCATCGCCTGTTTGATCAAACCTTTCCAGCGGCGTCTGGACGAACTTTATCAGGCAGAAGGCAAACGGCAGAGTATGCTCGTTGAATCTATCCACGGTGTCCGCACCGTCAAATCTCTCGCCCTCGAACCTGTGGAACGTAAAATCTGGGACGATTCCACCGCCTACGCCATTAAATCCCATTTCCGTGTGGGCACCATTTCAATGACCGCCCAGAGCATCAGCCAGATGCTCGAAATGATGATGACCGTCACCGTGATCTGGGTGGGGGCTCATCTGGTGTTCAATCATTCAATGTCTATCGGTGAACTTATCGCATTCCAAATGCTCGCCGGACGGGTCACAGGCCCCCTGGTAAAAATGGTGGGATTGATCCACGAATATCAGCAGATCGCTTTGTCTGTGCGTATGCTCGGTGTCGTTATGAACACTCCCGCAGAACCCGCAGGCGGCGGTGTCCGCAATCCCTTCAAGGGACAGGTGGACTTTGAAGATGTTTCTTTCCGCTACCGTCCCGACCTGCCTGAAGTTATCAAAAACTTCCAGCTCCATATCCCTGCCGGTTCCACCATCGGTTTTGTGGGCCGTTCCGGTTCAGGAAAGACCACTCTGACCAAACTGCTTCAGGCTCTCTATTCCGTCAACCGCGGTCTGGTCAAGATCGACGGCATCGACATCCGTGAGATCGACAAAGCACACCTGCGCCGCAACATCGGCGTGGTGCTTCAGGAAAACTACTTCTTCAGCGGCACCGTCCGGCAGAACGTTTCACTGCCAAAGCAAAACGCCTCTCTCGAAGAAATCATCTACGCCTGTAAACTTGCCGGAGCAGACGACTTTGTTCAGAAACTCCCCAAGGGCTACGACACCGTCCTTGAAGAACACGCTTCCAACCTTTCCGGCGGTCAGAAACAGCGTCTTGCTATCGCCCGGGCACTTCTGACCAATCCCCCCATATTGATCTTTGACGAAGCCACCAGTGCCCTCGACCCCGAAAGCGAAGAGGTCATCCGTAAAAACCTCAAAAATATCGCCCGGGGACGGACCGTTATCATCGTTTCACACCGTCTCAGCATCGTCAGTCACGCCGACAAGATCATTACCATAGATCAGGGAGTCCTGAGTTCCGCCGGAACCCACGAAGAACTGATGCAGATCCCCGGCATCTACCGCGAATTCTGGACTCAGCAAATGATGAGAGGAGAATAATCTTTATGAATAACGACAACAAAACTCCCAACGAGATCATCAAGTACCAGCCCGATGCGCTGGAAATCAAAAACGAACGCCTCCCCTGGGCAATCAGAATGGGCGTCTGGATCCCCTTCTTTGTCCTCACGGCCGCTATTGTGTGGTCCTGCCTTGCACAGGTCGATGTGGTAATACAGGGAACCGGCCAGCTGGTCACAGACCGTCCCACTATCGTAATGAAACCTCTGGAACGTTCCGTCATCAAAAAGATCAACGTCAAGATCGGTGATATCGTCAAAAAAGATGATATCCTCATAACCTTTGATCCGGCTTTCAACAACGCTGAGGCCGAAAGACTCAAAAGTGAAATGCTCGCCTTTAATGCCCAACTGAGCCGACTCCGGGCAGAGTTTCAGAACAAACCCTACACCGGCGGTTCCAATCAGTTTGAAAAATGGCAGCTTGCCATTTACAAGCAGCGGCAGGAATACTACCGGGAAAGAATGAATTACTTTAGAGAAGCTCTCTCTCAGATCGCCGCTTCAAAAAAGAGCAAGCAGGACAATCTGGGCAAACAGCGTGAACGCCTCGCAGCTATCAAACAGCTGGAAGATATGTTCAAAGAACTTCACGGAAAAAAGGCCGCTTCTCTTAAAGATCTGCTCCAGATGTCCGTTACCCGTATGGAAATGGAAGCAACTGTGGATCAGCTCGAAAATGATCTGCTGGAACTCAACCACCGCCGCGGAACCATCATCGCTGAACGCAACTCATTTATTCAGGAATGGCGCAATTCCCTCTCTGAAGAAATGGTCACAGCTGACCGCAATCTGACAGCCAATGTCAAAAACTATGAAAAAGTGGCCAAATTGATCGAATATGTCTATTTGCGTGCTCCCTGTGATGCCGTGGTCCACGAAATCGCCTCTTTCTCTCCCGGTTCAGCCGTTCAGGAAGCAGAGGCCCTCATCACATTGATCCCCCTTGACGGTAATCTGGAACTTGAAACCGAGATCCGGACACAGGACATCGGCAAAGTTGCAAAAGCAGCTCAGGCCCGAATCAAACTCAATGCCTATCCGTTCCAGAAACACGGTACTCTCAACGGTGTTGTGAGGAACATTTCAGAAAACACTCTGAAAAAGACGATACAGGGCCAGGAACTCACCTACTACCGGGCCAGAGTCGTTGTCAGCGGTAAGCTGAAAGGTATCAAAGAGAATTTCCGCCTGATTCCGGGTATGGAAGCTCAGTGTGAGATCAAATGCGGCAGACGCCGGGTCATCGAATTTGTCCTTCATCCCCTCATCAAAGCTCTGGATGAAACAGCAAGAGAACCCTGAGGCCGCCGCCGGTTGAAAAACATCTGACGATCAGTTGATTTCTGTTTTAAAGTTTTCATAAAAAACGATGGTGCAAAACAAATGCCTGTACAAACTATAAAATCATTGCTCCTTGTCTTGCTGACAACAGCACTCGGATTGACTGTTGCGGCAAATGAAGCTGAAGTCGACTCCGTTCTGGCGGCAGTCAACGGTGATCCTGTCACACTGGGGGAAATTCTGCCCGCCGTCAGAGACCGGGAATTTCAACTCAAGAGTGCCTATTCCGGAAAAGTTCTGGAAGAAGAGATCCTCAAAGCAAGATATCTGGCAGTTGAAGAAATCATCGACAGAAAATTGATCGTTGCCGATTTTAACGCCCAGAACCTTGTTCTTTCCAATCAGGATGTGGAAAACGAACTCGACCGCTGGGGCAAACTTATCGGTTGCCCCTCCCGGAAAGATCTTGAAGAAAAAATCCGGCAATCAGGTACAACTGTTGAAAAACTCAGAGAACGTGTCGCCCAACGGATAAAAGTCCAGGTTATGCGCCGCAGAGCTTTTGCAATGGCAGGTGCCCCCTCCCCTGCTGATCTTTATGAGCGTTTCAAACAGGAAGAACAACTCCTGAACTTTCCCGGCAGCGTGGAACTTGCCCTTTTGAAACTTCCTTTGAACGATACAAAAAATGCCGAAGATGTCACTTCCTCTCTCAAGAAAAATCCGGTTCTTTGGAATCAGTACGCCAAACAATTTGCTGTCACCCCCAATTCCGACGGCAATATCGGAGTCGTTGAACTTGACAAACTCCGCCCGGAATTTGCAAAGGCAATGCAAACGATCACACCGGAACAAATTTACAGCAACATCAAAACTGCTGACGGTATATACTTCATAAAAGTCCTGAAATATACCCCTCCCCGCAAAGCGGTGTTCAAAGAGCACAGCGAAACGATCCGTCAAAAAATGGAAGAGGAAATTTATAAAAAAAGTTCCGCCGCATATGCCGCACGGCTGCGCAGCAAAGCGGTCATTGAGTACTTTTTTCCGGTTCCTAAAGGAGCATCCAAGAAATGAAAATATATTGCCCTCAATGCAAAAAAGTCATTGAACCTGAAATCCCCACAGGAGCACAGGAAATCAACTGCCCAGAGTGTTCAACAGCACTGCCGGTTCCGGAAAACAACCTCGCTCCCGGAGCCGTTATCGGTGATTTTCTGCTTGAAAAACCTTTGAGCAGCGGCGGTATGGGTATGGTTTACCTCGCCCGCCAAATCTCCCTTGATCGTCCCGTAGCATTGAAAGTCCTCCGCGAGAAATTCGCCGATAATCAGGAATATATCGAAGGCCTTTTCCGCGAAGCACGGGCCGCAGCAAAACTGACCCACCCCAACATCGTACAGGCTTACGCCGTCGGTGAGGAAAACGGGATCTTTTACTTTGCAATGGAATATATCCGGGGAGAAACTTTTAAACAGATCCTCAAGCGACAGAACATCCTTGAATTCGATCAGGCTGTCAAAGTCATTAAAGAGATCTGCGGTGCCTTGCAAGCCGCCTGGAACGAACAGAAACTTGTCCACCAGGATATCAAGCCCGATAACATTATGCTCGACGCCAACGGATTTGCCAAACTTGCAGACTTGGGACTTGCACGCAGTGCCAATACAGACTCCGGTCCCAGCGCAGATGAAACCGAAGTTATGGGAACCCCTCAGTACATCAGCCCCGAACAGCTGACCGGTGTCCCCACCGACGTCCGGAGCGATATTTACAGTTTGGGTGCCACCTTTTATCAATTTGTCACCGGGCAGTTTCCCTACCCCGAAGAAACTGCCGAAGCAATGGCACGCAAACACGTGGAAGGCAATCTGACTCCCCCGAAAGAAATCAATCCAGAACTGCCCCAGCAATTAAACGACATTATCGTTAAAATGATGGCACGGCATATTGAGGAGCGTTACCAGAGCCCTGCCGATATCGTCAAAGATCTTGATGCATATTCTCTCCAAACCGCCAGCGTAGCTATCCCTAAACTGAGTTTGAATTTCTCTCAGAAGGGAGGTGCAAAGGGGAAATCCCCCCTGCCTCCTCCGAAATTCGGACCGGCAGCAGCCACCACAGCAAAACCGGGAACTGTCCCCAAGATCGGAGTCCCCGGAACAACGGCAAAGCCTGCCGTTGCAATGCCCAAAACACTTGCCGCCAAGCCGGCAACTCCGGCGAAGCCGGCCGTTCCGGCAAAACCTGCGACTCCGGCAAAACCTGCGACTCCTGAAAAAACAGAAGCTCCGGCAACAGCGGCCCCTGCTCCGGCACAAGCTGCAGAAGTTCCCAAAACTGAAGTTGCTCCCGCTCCCAATCAGGCGGGACAGCCTCAGCCTGAAGTTCCCGCAACTCCTGCCCCTGCTCCGGCAGCCAAATCGGATGAACTGACTCTCGCTCCCCCCAAACCTAAAAAAGCTCCCGCCGAAAAGGAAGAGAGTGAAGGAAAAGAGGGGGCTGAAGGCAAAGCAAAAGAGAAAGTCAAAAAAGGAAAAGACAAGGAACGCATTGAGCGTCCCAGCCGTAATAAATGGTCCTTGATCACTTATCTGGTTTTTCTGCCCTTTTTCCTCATTTTTTTGGCTGTTCTCTTTTATGTGTTGGCACAAAAAGGGAAATTGCCTGAAAAACTGAAAGCTCCCGGAGAGAAATATGCGGCCTTTGTCAATTCTGTTTTCAAGATCAAAAAAGCCGCTCCCGGAACAGCCCAAACTGCTGCCCCCCAGGGGGTTCCTCCTCAGGATCTCCCCAAACCGAAGCCCAAACCCGTCACCCGCAAAGCCTTTGTGGACGGTGTTAAAAATCTTCTGGATAACTATCGCAGCAACCCGGATAAAGGAATACAGTTCCTTGAGAATGCAGATAAACTTCTGGCTCAATTCCTGCCTGTCGTCACCGATGAAGAAGCCCAAGCCCTCTCTGCATTGCGGGTAGCTTATGCTCCCGCAGATGAAAACTTCAGATTCGCCCCGAAACGTCAGGAAGCTGTCAATGCGTGGAAGCAACGCCTGCAAGCAGAGCGCGATGCAAAAGCCAATGCCTTGAAAGCACAGTTGGAATCTGCCAAACAGCAACAATCTGCTGCAGAATCTCAAGCAGCAGAGGAAGCAAAACTGAGGGAACAAGCAGCCCGTACCAAGGCAGAAAATGATGCCCGTACCCGGAAATTGACTGAGGACTTTAATAAAATTTACCAATCTCTGGCCAAAGGATTTTATCTTTCTATTGACAATAACTCTCCTCAACCTCTCAACGATGCACTGACTCAAGCTCAGGCTTATCTGATTTCCAGCAGCTGTACAACACCTGCAGAACTGGCTAAAATCGCAGAATTCAAGGCTTTCCAGAAATTCCTGCCTGGTGCTCTCAAAGAAATATTCAAATATAAAGCTGCAATGGAAAAGATTTCAGAATCTTATCCGGTTCCCCCGTTGACTGTGCAAGTCGGCAGCAGTATGAGAAACATCGTCAAGGTTGTTCCCGGGAAAGCTGTGTATTACCAGTCCTACGACGGAAAAATAAAAAAACTTTCTATGAATAAAGGCCGAATAAGAAAGGAATTTTTCAACGCGATTGCGCTTTCACCTCTCAAGTCAAGCCGCCATATTTTCTACTATGAATTTATGGAAAAGAAAGTTTCCCAGGCAGCCCTGGCACAAATCAAAAGGTCTGATTGGGAAAAATATCTCAAGTTGTTTTCTCCGGAACTCAAACTCGTAAAGTAAATTCCATATATTGCCAAACGGGCTGTTGCAAAACCTCAAAACGGTGTGAGCAACAGCCTTTTTCTATTGTTTAAGCAGGAAATTGGAAGTATAATAATTACACAACGCAAACTGAGGCCCTCCCCGGTACAATTTCTGCTTGTTTATGGTTGATTTTATATGAGATACCTTGAAATATGCTTTTATGTATATTATATTACAAAAGCTGTACATCGTACAGGCAGTATTGATTAAAGAATTTGTAAATTATGTCCGGAACAGCCGGGACGTAAACATTGTAATAAGGGTTATTTATGTGAACGGTATTTCTTTTGTTTTCCCCTGCTTGAATGAAGCTGAAACAGTCAAACAATGCATTGACGAGTTAAAAACGACTTTGAGTTCGCGTCCGGATATCTCTTATGAGATCATTGTCGCGGATAACGGCAGTACCGATGAAACTGCTGCAATCGCTTCCGCCGCAGGAGCCAGAGTTGTTTCCGTCGGCATTAAAGGTTATGGTGCCGCTCTGAAAGGCGGTTTTGCCGCTGCGGAATTTGATTATATCGCATTCGCTGATGCTGACGGAAGTTATCCTCTGAATAAAATTCCTGAAATGTATGATGCTGCAGTTAAAGAAGATGTCGATATGGTTATTGCTTCAAGAATGAGCGGCGGAAAGATCGAGAAAGGAGCTATGCCCTTTTTGCACCGCTATTTGGGAACTCCTGTGCTTACAGCTTTGATCAATATACTGTTTTTCGGAAAACTTACCGATTGCAATTCAGGGTTTCGTCTGATAAAGAAAAAACGTTATCAAACCTGGACTCTTGATGCAGACGGAATGGAGTTTGCCAGCGAGCTTCTGATAACTGCTCTCAAAACAAAATCAAAGATCGTCGAAATAAAAGGCGGTCTGCGCAGAGACCTCCGCCATAGAAAACCGCATTTGAAAACGTGGCACGACGGTATGCGTCACTTACTTTTTATTCTGTCGGAAAGACCTGAACTTTTTGATTGTCTCGGATTTTTCGGAGTGTTGCTGATGCTTTGTCTGTCGTGCATTACACTGATTGCCGGTCCCAGTGTGGTCGGTGGATTCCATATTTTTGACATCCATACCAGGCTGCTGCTTATTGGCAGTTCAATTTTGTTCGTACAGCTTTATCAGGCAGGCTGTTATTTGTATACTGCCTCAGGTATCCGTCCCTGTTTGTGGGTCACCCGCAAAGTCCTGAATTGGGATGAAGCAAATGTTTTCTTTGTATTGCTGCTGTTGTTCCTTGTTGAAGCTGCCGGTATCGGTATTATTATTACCAGCTGGAGCCGCAACGATTTCCACGATCTTCAACAATCTGATCTGCTGTTCGCTCTGACTCAGCTGCTCGCTTTGATCGGCAGTTTTATGATTGGTTTGTTGAGCAACTCAATGATAAGGCGTTTCAAAAAAAATGATCCACTCTAAAAACATATAAATTACTGCTATGAAAGATATTATAAAAAAATACCAATTCGGCATCGTTATTGTCCTGCTGATGCTGATAAAACAACGGCTTGTTACATTTCTGCCTCTGCTGCCGATATACACCCTTGGTACATATGATGATCTGCTGATGGCACGTATCGCCGACTGCCTGCTGGCTTTCAAATGGATGGATGATCCTGTAATGCTGACTAAAGGGATCGGCTTCCCATTATTTTTGATTTGCGGCATAATGACCGGTGCCGGTTATGCCGGATTGGTATCTCTTTGTCACTCGATCGCATCGCTTTTAATGACCATTGCTGTACGTCCGGTCATCAAAAGCAGATGGATGCAGCTCATATTCTTTTCGGTGCTGCTTTTTATGCCGGTTGCGTATGTTATCGCCCAGAGAGTTTACCGTAACTCGATCACCATATGGCAGGTCTTGCTGATATTGGCTTCTCTTTCCGGAATGCTTTTGCGGCTCAACAAATCAGCAAAAAAGCTTTTTTTATGGTCAATTCCCGGTATGATTGGACTTACCTGGTTTTATCACACCAGAGAAGATGCCATCTGGGGAGTTCTTTTTGCCACCGGTATGCTGGTGGTTTCTCTGATTTCTCTACTGTATATATTCAAGCTCAAAAGCAAAGCGTACCTTATTCACGGAACGATCCTTGCACTGCCGCTTATTGTTTTATTCATATCCATTGAGATCATATCGGCATTGAACTGGCATTACAACGGTTTCTGGGGAACGACATTTTTTGTATCAGGCAGTTTTCCCAGAATGGTAAAAACTGTTTACAGTATAAACTGGCAGGATTCCGCCCAACTGCCGCCGAGATTGGCTATCAGCCGCAGGCAGATCAGGACTCTTTATAATTATTCTCCGACAATGAATAAAAACAGAAACGAGGTCGAACGCTGGCTCAATATTATGCACAAGGTAAACGGTGAAGTTGAAAACGGTCATATTTTCTGGGCGATGCTTTATTGGGTCAAAGGGAAAGCCAAAGAAGCAGAAAAAGGTTTTGCCGCCATTGCCGATGAACTGGATACCGCTATTGGTGAAGGGAAACTGCAAACCCGCCCCACAATGCCCAGTGCGTTGATGGCTCCGTGGAAGCCGTCTGCTTATCCTTATTTTTGGAAAGCATTGGGTAAAAGTTGGGTTATGCTTCTTAAGAGCGATCAATATTATTTTTACGACGGTCCTTCGTATGAGCCGGTACGTGGGATACGCTACCTGGAAGATTTTACCGGAAGTAAATTCGATCATACTTCAGATGAACTGAGTCATCTCTGCCACTATAAGAAAATGTCTCTCAGAATATTGCGCAAAGTCCAAACGTTTTATGAAAAAATATCCATACCGTTTGCCGTTCTCGGAGTTCTGGGCTTTCTGGTTATTGTGATAAAACTTTGGGCAATTCACGGAAGGGATATGCAGCTTTGGGGAACACTCTTTTTTCTGTTGGGATGTGCCGCAGCCTGTTTTGTACTGACCGTTGGGATCGCTTATACGGATGCTACTGGTTTTTCAGCGGTCAATGCTCCGTATCTTGCCGGTGGATATCCGTTGGTATGGGTATTCAACCTGACTGCATTTTCAGTCGGACTTGGTATTGTGATCAACTGGGGTACTTCTGCAAAAACAGTACGAAACAGTGATAGCGATCACTCCCCCAAAAGGGAGTGAGCTTTAGCCAGGCATCTCAAAAGATATGTTTAAGGAATGACAAATATTGAGGTATTTCCACAATATTTGTCATTCCCTGTTCAAATATGATGAACAAAGAATTATTGAACTTTTGCAACACCTCTTTTTTTCAGAAACTGCTGCAAATCAGAAATTTCTTTCTGGAACGCTGTTCCGGTAAACGCTTTGAAGTATTCCCATACACATCATTCCCACAAAAATAAAGGAGCCTCCGTAGCTGACAAAAGGCAAAGGCAGCCCGGTCACAGGAGCAAGACCGATGCACATACCGATATTGATGTAAGTATGGCAAAACAACATTGTTCCGATGCCTACGGCGATCATACGGCCGAAAGGCGGTGCCCTGAAGGCTGTCCGGAAAATCGAATAGAAAAACACAATATATCCGGCAATAAGCAGCAGGCATCCCATAAATCCGGTTTCCTCTGCTATTACCGAAAAAATAAAATCATTATTTGAAACCGTTTGCGGCAAAAATCCGTAACGATTCTGAGTCCCGTTACCGATCCCCTTGCCCCAAAGCCCACCGGAACCGACAGCAAGACGGGACTGATACACATTGTGACCGCTGTTGGAAATATCAGAATTGGGTTCAAAGAAAACTTTAAGACGTTTCATCTGATATTCTTTGAGTCCGAACCTGGTTTTCTTTACTTTTGCAACTTTAGTTCCATCCTCTTTCCGGACGATGTCCGCACTCTTTTTTTCCGCTTCAGAGCTGTGAGACAACACAATGCTTCGCAGTGTAAAAAAGAGTGTACAACAAGATGCTGCAAGTAATAACATCCAACGCCATTTCAAACCGGAAACCAAAAGCATTGCACCTGCAATGGGAAAAAGAATCAGCGTGCCCCCGAGATCAGGCTCCTTGAAAATCAAAAACGCCGGAACCATAACAAGAGCCGTTCCGGCAAAGATCCCGGTCCACTTGGCTCCGCTGAAACGGGGCGATGAAAACAGCCACGCCAATACAAGAATGAGAGAGAGTTTTCCGAATTCAGACGGTTGCAGCCGAAATGATCCCACCATAAGCCATCGGGTCGCACCATAGACCTTGACTCCGAATTTCAGCACAAGACATAAAGCAACTGTGGTCAACAGAAAGAAGAAAACACCGCCAAGTTTAAAATAAAATTTCCGGTAGTCAATCAGCGAAAAAACAAGCCACAACAGAGCCCCGAAAGGAATCCATTGAGTCAACTGTTTTTCAAAAAAACGTGCCGATGCCGCAGTTCCGACCTGAACTCCCGTCGAATGGATAAAAACCAATCCAAAGGAAAGCAAAAAAATCAAAGCAAAGATCTGAAGCCAGTCAAAACCGGCAATAAAAGCACCAAAACCCCGGGATTCCCGTTTCACAGGATTCCCGGAGTCGTTTATGTCAGAACGGCCGGCAGCGGCCATAGGTCATCTCACGCTCTGAAAGTCTGATCCCGGCGGGGACCGACGGAGATGATTTCAATATCAGCACCGATGAGCTCTGCCATACGGGCAAGATATTTACGGGCATTCTCAGGCAGCTGATCCGCAGCAGTCACCGCATCAAGAGCGGTCTTCCAACCGGGCATCATTTCGTAGACGGGCTTGATCTTTTCCAGATCTTCCACAGCGGCAGGGAATTCCGTAGTGCGGACTCCGTCGATCTCATAAGCCGTACAGACAGCGATCTCATCAAACTCATCAAGCACATCAAGTTTGGTGACCACAAGTTTGTTCACGCCGCTGAGCATACAGGAGTAACGGGAAGCCACAGCATCAAACCATCCGCAACGGCGGGGACGGCCGGTGGTGGCTCCGAATTCACGGCCACGGGCACGCAGAAGTTCACCGTCAGCATCAAACAGCTCAGTGGGGAAAGGTCCTTCACCCACGCGGGTGGTATAAGCCTTGATCACACCGTACACATTACGCACAGCAGTGGGAGGAATTCCGGCACCGGTACAGGCACCGCCTGAAATGGTGTTGCTGCTGGTCACAAAAGGATAGGTTCCGTGGTCAACGTCAAGCAGACCTCCTTGAGCACCTTCGCAAAGGATTTTTTTGCCATCTTTGACAGCCTGAGCGATGGTGTAAGCAGTATTACGAACCAGAGGAGCCAGCTTGGCAGCAGCTTCAAGAACAAGAGCAAGTTCTTTTTCGATATCAATGAGTTCGGCACCGGCTTCGGCAAAAATCTTGTTGTAACGGGCAGCCTCGGCACGGAATTTGGCACTCAGGATCTCAGGTTTGCACAGATCGCACCCGCGGATACCGCTGCGGCGCATCTTGTCGCAGTAGGCAGGGCCGATGCCCCGTCCGGTGGTACCGATCTTGCGGGCGGCTCCTTTTTCATTGAGGGCATCAGCACGCTTGTGATAAATAAAGATCAGCTGAGCACGATCAGAAAGTTCAAGATTGTCAGCAGCGATACCCCGGGCACGGATGCCTTCAAGCTCTTCAACAAGAGCGATCGGGTCAACAACAAGTCCGTTACCGATCACGCAACGGACTCCGGGACGGAAGATTCCGGAGGGAACCAGATGCAGCACATAACGTTCAGACCCGATCTCAACGGTGTGTCCGGCATTGTTACCGCCCTGAAAACGGACGACCATATCCACATCACGGGTC
>JAZUPO010000105.1:0-6630 GCA_045605205.1 Victivallaceae bacterium | reverse complement strand
GCACCTTTCTGAACTCAATTGGAGTCCCCGCAAAACTGAACTCATTTCCGGATCTCTCAGTGGAGCTGATGAAGCGAACTGCCGCTTCTGCGGGAGAAAACAAGATGAAATTGGAGCTTGCTCCACGGCCGGTGCCGCTGGAAGAAAGTAAGCTCATATTGCAGAATATTCTGCTTAAAAGTTACGGAGAATAAAAATATGATCCACGTTGTCGCCCGGATGGAAATCAAACCCGGCTGTATGGAACAATTCCTCAAGATCCTGTTGGATAATACCCCCACCGTCCTTGCCGAAAATGGCTGCTACCGCTACGAAAGCTGCCTGGACATCAAGGAGGAAGATAAAGACAAATATGTGACGATCCTTGAAAGTTGGGAGTCTGAAGAACACCTGAAAGCTCACCTTGCCACGCCTCATATGGCAAATTTCCGTGATGCAGTAAAAGATCTGCGTGTCAGTTCCAATGTTACCGTTATGGCTCCGGTAAAACGCTGAAATTATGCATACTGTATCTGATTTGAAAAAAGACCTTGCCGTAATGGGCTTCAAAGGAACGGAAACTGTTATAATCCACTCATCTTTGAAATCCATAGGCGAGGTCGAAGGACGTGCGGACGGTATTCTGCAGGCTTTGGAAGAGTTTTTTGCGGAGGGACTGCTCGTATTCCCCTCAATGTCTTACAGCCTTGTCAATGACAAACAGCCTGTTTTCTCAGTCCGTGATACGCCCTGCTGTGTCAGTATGCTGCCTGAAATTTTCAGAAAGCGTCCCGGCGTCATCCGTTCCTTGCACCCGACTCACGCAGTGGCGGCAATCGGCAAAGAGGCTGCTGAATTTGTTGCCGGACACGAAAAGTTTGATTCTCCGGCCCATCCGGATTCCCCCTGGGGAAAACTTTATAAGCGTAATGCAAAGATTCTCTTTGTCGGAACCAAAACGATTCACAGCAACACCTTTCTTCACGGAGTGGAAGAATGGCTGCCGGTTCCAGGTATGCTGACAGAGGAACCGCAGCAGCTCGTCGTCTACGACTATGACGGATGCAGAATAGAAGTCCCTTCACGCCGGCACGTTGGCAGCCACTCCAAGTGGTATGACCTTTGCCGCCCCCTCTTTTTCGAAGCGGGAGCCCTCAGTGAAGGAAAATTCGGTGATGCCCACGTTTTCATTCTTGATGCCCGCCAGGCGGGAGACATCGTCTATGAATTGCTGAAAAAAGAACCGCTCTTTTTCACAGACGAATATCAGGAAGCAAAACAACAAAAGTAATTTCACACAAACAAAAGGGGAAGCGGTACCGCTTCCCCTTTTGTTATGTAAATAAAAGACTTGAACTTACTTGCCGGTTTTAACCTTGAGCAAAGCCAGAAATTCTGTTTCCAGAATGTCAGCCATACGCCGCCAGGCAAAACGCTCAATCACAAGAGCCTTACCATTTTCACCCATTTTCTGCCGTAAAGCGACATCTTTTAACAGCTCACTGCTGTGCTTGACAACGGCGTCCACATCCTGAGGTGCAGTCACATATCCTGTCTCTCCATTCAAGATCACTTCAGGCGTTCCGTCCAACTTATATCCGATAGCCGGGATTCCCACCGCAAGAGCCTGAACAACAGCCCGGGGCAAACCTTCGTGCAAAGACAGATGCCACAACACGTCGGCCTGAGCGATATAGTCGCACACCCGGTGAGGGGGAACCAATCCGGCAAAGTGAAAACGGTCACTCATCCCCAAATCTGCGATCTGTTTCTGCAACTGATCAAACATAGGCCCGTCCCCCACCGGTAAAAAGTGCAAATCAGGAAACTCTTTTACCAGTTGAGCCGCAGCAGGAAGCATCTCTTCATATCCCTTTTGGGGGAAAAGCCGTGCCACAGTCACGATCACCTTGGCATTATCAGGGATCCCGAGACTTTTGCGTAATTCAAGATCACGTTTGGCATTTGAAAATGCCGCAGTATCCATACCGCTGTAAACCACCATATATTTTTCCCGGGGAGCAACTTTGGCTTCGACACACTGGTCGATCATTGCCTGAGCCACAGCATAAATCTTGTCACAATATCTGGCGGCGATCCGTTCGGCCCAGATGTAGAGCCATTTACGCCACGGCTTCTCGTAAGCGTGAAACGCCTGACCGTGCACCGTATGTACGACAACGGGGATCCCTGCCTGCCGGGCAGCAATACGGCCGATGATCCCGGCTTTGGAACTGTGGGTATGCACCACATCAAACTTTTCTTTTTTGAGATATTCACGCAATCTTGCAAGAGCTTTGAGATCTTTGAAAGGACTTACTTCACGAACCATTTCAGGAATTTCCACAATGGGAAAAGAAGGCATTTCCACATTTTTCAACAACTCCCCTTCCCTGCCCGGAGAAAATCCGGTCACAAGGACAACTTCGTGTCCTTTTTCAATATGGCCTTTGATGGTCAAAAGGGTATTTTCCTGAGCACCGCCTACGATCATCCGGGTAATGATGTGACAAATTTTCATTTTTCTTTCACAGCTCATACTGCCAAACTCCATTTTTATTGCTCCAGGGCAAAGTGGTCGAAATTCGTTTTCCGTTACGGATCAATATAATTTCCCGACCGTTGTCCCTGTCATTTAATTCAAGTCTCCAACCTAACATAACTCCGGAATCCGGATATTCAATAGCAAATTTATTTTTTTCCCGAAAAAGATGCAAATTTTCCCATCCAGCCCCCTCCGGAGCATAGAAAAACTCTCCTTTTCTCTCTGTCACACTGTCAAAAAATTGCCAGTTCCTTTTATTGTTCCCGGGCATAATGACCCTTTGGATCCGATAACGGCTGTTCAAATACTCCATCCCCGAAAGATTTCTGACTGACGGCTGAGAAAATCTCACTTCAGCCACATCGGTGACTGCTCCTGTCCGAAGCACCTTATCCATATCTTCTGCGTGAACATTCACAGGATTGACCACAACAGCCTCTTTCAAAGCCGTATCTGTCACCACGATCGTAGGCGGAGCAAGAGTATCAGAAGATATGACTGTCACTTTGGGACGTTCCCAAAAACTCCGGACCGGAAAAAACAGCAAAAGGAAAATAAAGGCCCCTCCGGCTGCAACTGACCAACTCTTCTTTTTCATCCCCAAGGCGGCAAGGAACAGAACGATCATCAATCCGACGACCCAAATTCCAGGTTCAGCGGCATAAAAAGGAGCTGCAAGATCAGCTGTCGTTTCGGCGACAAAGCGTAAATAATCAAAACCATATTCAATCACCTGAGCAGCAAAGCGGTCAATGTTTTCAGGCAGATATGAGCAAATCAATTTAACAGGAAGCCAGGCAAAAAGCATTCCCAGCACCGGGATCGTCAACACATTGGCAGCGACAGCCCCCGGAGCAACAGCAATAGAGTGTCCATAGGCGATCACTGTCCCCGCTGCGGCGGCAACAATACCGGAAATCACCAGCGAAAACAACTTGAAACGCCTTTCATACCGGCGGCGGGCTTTCACAGTTTGAGCCGTAAAGGGCATCAGAGAGTATATTTTTCCTTCGAGGTCATAATATTCTTTCAGCTTTTTTCCCAATAGCAAAAGGGAAGCCGTAATGAAAAAAGAATAATGAGCCCCCACAGCATTCAATGCGTCAGGATCAGCGATCACGATCACTGCGGCGGCGGCACCCAGCAAACGCAAAGAAGAAACAGCAAGCAGCATTCCGCGGCAGACCAGCACCATTCCGATCATCACTCCTGCCCGGACGGCAGGAACAGCAGCTCCTGTCAGCAACACATAAAAACCGATCATAAGAGCCGCTCCGAAACAACGCATTCTGAAGGGCAGACAACGCAGTCCCCAAAGTACCAGCAATGCAACCATTCCCACGTGCAGTCCTGACACAGCAAAAAGATGCACCGTTCCGGCGGCAGCAAAATCCTGTCTGCGTTCTGTATTCAATCCGCCTGTAAATCCGAAAAAGAAAGCACACGCAAGATTTCTGTTGGTGTCATCTGAAATATGGGAACAAAGCCGTGACAGCAGCTTATCACGCACCTCAAGCAGCCAGGTTTGCCAGGAACGCTCAACTCCTTTGACATTCCCTCTGTCACTGACCAAGATCCAGTGCCGATCTTTTATTGAACGATCAAAAGGTTCCAGTGTTCCCCTGCCGGTAAGAACCGTCCCGTGGATCTGCGGCGGCGGCAAATTGGAATAAAATGTCACTTTGCCGCTGCAGAGCCGGAATTCATTTTCACCACTCAATCGTAATTTTCTCAATTCGGCAACGACTCCCCGCCGCCGGTCAAGGTGCGGCAGGGTACTTAAACGGAAATCGGTCAACTTGATCTCGTATTCCGCATAAGCAGGGCGATGATCGAGGTATGTTTCAAAATGGGGATCTGAAAAAAGAACATTTCCCCACTGCAGCAACAGAACCGCCAAAGTTCCGGCGGCGACCCAGAATGCCCGATTCAAAGGCAGTATAAGACCTGCAAGCAAAGCTGCCGGAGGCAAAAGGACTCCGGCAGCAGCACCTGCAAAAAAGCACCATTCGGAGCTCAGGCTTTCAAATGCTTTTTGGCATTGACGCAATACATACATTGTTCAGAGTCGCACAGCAGCAGTGCCGGATCCTCTTTAAGTAATTCACAGCCTACCTTGAAAAGTTCAGCAGCAGAAAGCAAATGAAGCCCACCGTAACCAAAGGGAACATAAGAAATGTTTAAGCCTCTTTCAACAGCCTTGTTGTAGAATTTGCAATCCCTGCCCTTATAGAAATCCCGGCAGCCCCCCAAATGCTGAGGCAGTAAAGCACTCTTGCACAAACCGTTTTCATCTTTGTAACGGATGACGGCACAGCCAAGATACCACAAATCAAGAAGCGTTTCCAGATAGTGCAGATAGGTCGTACACGCAAGTCCGGTTCCGTAAAACAGGATCTTACCGTCCCTGGGAGCAAGTTCCGCCCAAGCACTGTTCAAACCGGTTGGTGCATCAAAAGCCCCCTGTCTGGCGAGAAGTTCTGCCGCATCTTTACCGATACCGGCAAGACCGTGGGTGGTGTGTCGATCCCGGATACAACCGGGCCGTTTGAGCAATTCATTGACCAGTGCACCGGTATAGGGCACAGCTTCGTCAGAGAAAGGCCGATAGCGGCTGTCCCGGCCGGTGGCACCTTCAAAATAGATATAGGGCTGAACAAAGGCGGGCATCAGCAATGTTCCACTGCTCCCCAATGTTTCAAGCAGAATATTATTGATATCAGCAGGAGACATTTCAGAAGGTCCGATGGCACTGATAGAAGAGTGCACCATAAGCAGATCTCCCGTTTTGACACCCAGTTCCTGAAGTTTCTCTCTGAGGTCCTCTTTTTTCACCCGGTTGGAGACCTTTTGCGAAATATAACCGTAACGCTCAAGTTCATTGAGCTCCCGGCAAATAGTTTTGATCTCTTTTTCACTGAGCAAACGTTCAAGTTGATATTCGGTTTCACGAATCAACTGCTGCAAGGTCTTTTTGCCGTCAGCTGCAGCAAGGACACGCCCGGTAGGGGTGTAAATGCACTTGATCGCCATTAAACGCTTGGGATTTTTGCAGAAATCGTAAGGCAGTCCCCGGGTCAGACGGGTAACTACTGTTGCTCCGCTGCCGTCAAACCAGGTGGTATCTGCATTGGATTTTTCACATACAGGTTCCACATAAGCTTCAATAAGCTCTTCTGCAGCAGAAGCAAGTTTCTTCTGCTCATCATCAAGCCCCAGTTCTTCCAGCTCCGAGGAAAGCATCTTAAGGATGTAGTTGATCTTTCCGGCATAATCGGCCCGGGCAACTGCCTGACGGCTGCCTGTAACAGCTGCAGCAGTTACAGAACCACTGTCGGCGAGACGTTTCATTGTATCAAGATAGATTTCACCCAAAGCCTTGCCGTCGGAACAAACTCCGCTGAGCATAGCGGCTCCCCAACAGCTGACGAAGCTGACGGCAGCAGCGATATTTTCCGGAGCAATGATTTCAATAGTCTGAACAGAGTTGTGCCAGTGACGGCCGCCGCCCGGATGCATCGGCCACAATACAGGAACTCCGACCAGAGGATCAGAAATAGCCTGATCATCCTGAAATTCGCCGTAGGCAAACTCTTTGATCTGCCAGGGCAGCACATCTTTAAGTTTTGCCACAGTTTCACGCATAAGAGCATTGCCCATAGAGGGAAGAGGCGATGGAGACATATAAAGTCTCATCTTATCTTCACCGTGTCTGAGGGGCATTGCATCCATATTGATGGCTCCGATGACCTTTTTGTCTTTGAGCATATCAGTTGCGGCGGCAAAACCGTGGAATTCAAGCGAGAAAACCACTCGCAAGGTATGTTCCGGCTGAGGCAGAACACCTGTGGAAATCAATTTTTTCAGCTGCTTTGCAGCCTCGATACAAGCACAGACTCCGGAGGAATTGTCATCAGCCAAAGGCTCGTACAAATGGGAAATCAACCAGACTTCTTCCTCTGAACGCCCTTTGATGGCAGCGGTCACTGTGGACAGTTCATCTTCAAATATTCTGCCGTCACACTCTGCTTTGACGACTACGCCGCCCAGACGGAGAGCTTCTCTGAGTTTGTCTCCGGTACGGGGAGAAACATTAAAACCGAGAT
>JAZUPO010000104.1:0-5685 GCA_045605205.1 Victivallaceae bacterium | reverse complement strand
CCGACATCAACGCCAACTTCATCGGTGACTCAATGCGTCGCTTCACCCACGCCCAGCTGGGGGTCGCTATCGATACTCCGCGTGGTCTGGTCGTTCCGGTCATCCGTGATGCCGATACGCTTTCCGTTAAAGCTATCTCTGAAAAAGTCAAAGAGTATGCCGCTGCCAGCAAAGACGGTTCTCTCGGAGCCGACAAAATGCAGGGCGGCAGCTTCACCGTTACCAACCTCGGCAATCTCGGCATTGAAAGCTTCACTCCGATCATCAATCCGCCCCAGACCGCTATCCTCGGCGTTTGCGGAACGATGCTCCGTCCCCGTCAGAAAGCCGACGGCAGCGTGGAATATTATCAGGCAATGGGCTTGTCATTGACTTTCGACCACCGCGTTGTCGATGGTGCTCCGGCAGCGAAATTCCTGAAAGCTGTCGCGGACAAACTTGAGAAATTCAATTTGATCCTTGCTCTTTAATCAACAAATATTGGAGTTGTATAGATTATGGTTTACGATCTGTTGATCATCGGCGGCGGTCCCGCCGGTTACAAGGCCGCTGAACGTGCCGGTCACAAAGGTATGAGCGTGGTGCTCTTTGAAGCCCGCTCTCTCGGCGGCGTCTGTCTCAACGAAGGCTGTATGCCGACCAAAACGCTCCTCTATTCCGCCAAGATCTATGACTACGCCAAAGGCGGCGGAGAAAAATACGGTGTCACCGCCACCGGTGCAAAGATCGACCACGCCAAGGTCGTCGAACGCAAAGACAAAGTGGTCAAAACCCTGGTTTCCGGCGTCGCTATGCAGATGAAAGGTGCAAAAGTGACCGTAGTCGCTGCTCCTGCAAAAGTCGCAGGAAAAAATGCCGAAGGTTTTGTCGTCACCGCTGACGGAAAAGAATATGTGGGTAAAAAACTCATCATCGCTTCCGGCTCCGTGGCAGCAGTCCCCCCCATCCCCGGTCTGAAAGAATCTGTCGCTGCCGGTATCAGTCTGACCAACCGTGAGATCCTCGATCTCAAGGAAGTTCCCAAAAAGCTCATCGTTCTGGGCGGCGGCGTCATCGGTCTTGAAATGGCCTCCTATTTCAACTCCATCGGCAGCGAAGTCACTGTGGTCGAAATGATGGATCGCATCGGCGGTCCCACCGATCCTGAAATTTCAGAGTGCCTCAAGGGGATCTATGAAAAGAAAGGCGTGAAGTTTATGCTTCAGACCAAGGCTGTGGCTGTCAACGGCGGTAAACTTTCCATCGAAAACAAAGACGGCAAGGCTGAAATCGAAGCCGACAAGATCCTGGTGGCTGTGGGACGCCGTCCCAACACCGCCGATATGGGATACGAAAACATCGGGCTCTATATGGAACGCGGTGCTATCAAAACCGACGAAGAAATGAAAACCAACGTGGCAGGCGTTTTCGCCGTGGGCGACGTCAACGGCAAATCTATGCTCGCTCACACCGCTTACCGGGAAGCTGAAGTCGCTGTCAACATCATCGCAGGCGAAAAAGACCGTATGGAATACAATGCCATTCCGGCTGTCATCTACACCAACCCCGAAGTTTCAAGCGTGGGCGAAACTGAAGAAACCGCAAAAGCCAAGGGACTCAAATACAAAGTGGTGAAGCTCCCCTTGCAGTTCGCCGGCCGCTACATCGCTGAAAATGAAGGCGGAAACGGATTCCTCAAGATGATCTTTGATCCTGACAAAGTCCTCATCGGAGCCGCTGTCATCGGTAATCCCAGCTCCGAAATGATTTTCGGTATGGCCATTGCCATTACCCGCAAGCTCAACTGTTACGATATGGCAAAAGTGGTATTCCCCCATCCCACCGTGGGCGAGATCTTCCGTGAAGCCCTCATTATGCAGATCTGATAATAAATAAGTCACAGCACTTTACATAAAAAATAAGGAAAAACAAAAATGCCTAAAAGTCAGTACATCGACCCCAAGCAGGTCAGAAAAGCCGGTGAAGTGATCCTCGGCAAGATCGAAATGAACCAGTACAAGAAAACCTTTGCTGAAGAGAAAAAACTGTACAGCAAGGAAGATATGCTGGGTATCTACAACGATATGGAGTATATCCGTGAGTTTGAAACGATGCTTTTCCAGGTGCGTACCCAGAAGCATTACAACGGTGTTGATTACCTCTACACCGGCCCCGCTCACCTCTATGTCGGTCAGGAAGCTGAAGCTGTCGGTATGGCCTGGAATCTGACCAAAGACGACGTGATCTTCGGAAGCCACCGCAGCCACGGTGAAGTGCTTGCCAAGGGCTTCAACGCCATCCGCAACCTGCCCGAAAACGAGCTGATGGAAATTATGAAGTCCTTTCTCGGCGGCGATCTGCTCAAAGTCGTGGAAAAAGAAAACAAATCCGGCAACGTCCGTGACCTGGCTCTGGACTTTTTGCTCTACGGATTTATGGCTGAACTTTTCGGCCGTGCCAACGGTTTCACCCGCGGTCTCGGCAACTCAATGCACGTATTCTTCCTGCCTTTCGGTATCTATCCCAACAACGCCATCGTCGGCGGTTCTGCAGGTATTTCCGTCGGTGCTGCCCTCTACAAGAAAGTCAACCGCAAGCCCGGTATGGTGGTTTGCAACGTGGGTGACGGTTCTATGGGACGCGGTCCTGTCTGGGAAGCTCTCAACTTTGCTTCTATGGACCAGTACTTCAAACTCTGGGACAAGGATTTCCAGGGCGGTCTGCCTTTGATTTTCCACTGCATCAACAACGGTTACGGTATGGGCGGCCAGACCCGCGGCGAAACGATGGCTTATGACATCGCCGCCCGTATCGGTGCCGGTGTCCGTCCCGACAATCTCCACGCTGAACGGGTTGACGGTTACAATCCCTTTGCTGTGATCGACGCTTTCAAACGCAAACGGGAAATCATCGAAAAACGTCAGGGCCCCGTCCTTCTCGAAACTGTCACCTACCGCTACGTCGGTCACAGTGCCACCGACTCCTCAAGTTATCGTACTCAGGAAGAGATCGAAGCCTGGCGTGCAGTTGACTCCATCCAGGCTTTCCGCGACAAGCTGGTCAAGAACAAAGTGGAATCCGATGCCAAGTTTGATGAATTCAACGAATCCATCAAGGAACGCATCACCCGCATTATGAAGCTGGCCATCGACGAAAAGATCTCTCCCAGAATCGACCCCGCAAACGAACCCGATGCTATGCGTAAGTATATGCTTTCCAACGAACACGTTGAAAAGTTCGACGACCGCAAGCCCGATGTTTCTATGCCCCTGGAAGAAAACCCCAATCTCCAGAAGATCAAAGCCAAAAAGCGTTTCGCTTTCGACGAAAACGGCAAGCCCGTCAGCAAGCTGGTGGCTTTCAACACCCGCGACGCTCTCTTTGAAGCTATCATCAACAAATTCTACACCGATCCCACCCTCATCGCTTTCGGTGAAGACAACCGTGACTGGGGCGGCGCCTACGGTGTCTACCGCGGACTGACAGAAGCGATCCCCTACCACCGCTTCTTCAACGCTCCCATCTCTGAAAGTGCCATCGTCGCCTGTGCCTGCGGTTACGCCCTCTGCGGCGGACGGGCAATCCCCGAACTGATGTACTGCGACTTCCTCGGATGTGCCGGTGACGAAGTCTTTAACCAGCTTTCCAAATGGCAGGCTATGTCCGCCGGCGTCCTCAAGATGCCCGTGGTCCTGCGTGTTTCCGTCGGTGCCAAATACGGTGCCCAGCACGCTCAGGACTGGACAAGTCTCTGCACCCACATCCCCGGTCTGAAAGTTTGCTTCCCCGCTACTCCCTACGATGCCAAAGGTCTGATGAACGCTGCTCTCAGCGGCACCGACCCTGTCATCTTCTTTGAAAGCCAGAAGCTCTACGACACCGGTGAAATGTTCCACGAAGGCGGCGTCCCCGAAGGATACTATGAAGTCGCTCTCGGCGAACCCGATGTCAAACGGACCGGTGCCGACCTTACCATCGTTTCCATCGGTGCCACCCTCTATCCCGCTATGGATGCTGCCAAACAGCTTTCCGAAAAATACGGTATCGAGTGTGAGATCATCGACGCCCGGACTCTTGTGCCCTTCAACTACGAAGTGGTGGTGGAATCCGTCAAGAAGACCGGTAAAGTCCTGCTCATTTCTGATGCTTGCGAACGTACCAGCTTCCTGAGCGACCTCTCTGCCAACATCACACGTCTGGCATTCGATTATCTGGACGCTCCTCCGGTGGTGGTCGGTGCTCCCAACAGCATCTCTCCCTGCCCCGAACTGGAACAGTTCTACTATCCCCAGGCCTCCTGGATCCTCGATGCCGTTCATCAGGCCATCCAGCCCCTCCCGGGCTACACCCCGGCTATGAACTTCACCAAGATGGAAAAGATCCGTCTGGCAAAACAGGGTATCTGATCTGTGGGACAAAACAACAGATAAAAACAAAGCCGGGAAAGGGGGAAAAATCCCTTTTCCGGTTTTTGTCCGTTAAATGAAAAGCATTTTTACACAGGAATCCAACACTATGAAAACCACTGCAGTACGTCTTTACGGAAAAGAAGACCTGCGTCTTGAAACATTTGAACTTCCCGCTATCAAGGAAGATGAGATCCTCGCCAAGATCGTTTCTGACAGTATTTGTATGTCCAGCTTCAAAGCCGCTGAACAGGGCGCCGCTCACAAGCGCGTCCCCAACGATGTGGCAGATAATCCCATCATCATCGGACACGAATTCTGCGGAGAACTCGTGGAAGTCGGAGCTAAATGGAAAGATCAGTTCAAAGTCGGCGACAAATTCGCCATCCAGCCCGCTATCAACTATCAGGGTTCCCTCGCTGCTCCCGGATACTCCTATTGCCACATCGGCGGTGATGCCACATATGTCATCATCCCTCAGGAAGTAATGGCAACCGGTAATCTTCTCCCCTATGCCGGGGAAGCTTTTTTCTACGGTTCCGTCGCTGAACCTATGTCCTGTATCGTGGGAGCATTCCACGCCAACTACCACACCACAAACGGCAGCTATCAGCACCGTATGGGCATCGTCGAAGGTGGTAAAATGGCTATCCTCGCCGGTGTCGGACCTATGGGACTCGGTGCCATCGACTATGCCATCCACGGCCCCCGCCGCCCCGGACTGCTTGTCGTCACCGATATCGACGACGCACGTCTGGCAAGAGCTCAGAAACTTTACACTGTGGAAGATGCTGCCGCTCACGGCGTGAAACTGGTATTCCTCAACACCGGTTCCGGTGACGCAGTGGAAAATCTGCGTGCCCTCACCGACGGTACCGGATACGATGATGTTTTCTGTATGGCTCCGGTGAAACCCGTTGTGGAACAGGGCGATCAGATCCTCGGACGGGACGGATGTCTCAACTTCTTTGCCGGACCCATCGATCCCAAGTTCAGTGCTATGTTCAACTTCTACAATGTCCACTACGGATCCACCCACATCGTCGGAACTTCAGGCGGAAACACCGATGACATGCGCGAATCCCTGAAACTTATGGAACAGGGCAGGATCAATCCTGCCGCCATGATCACCCATGTCGGCGGTATCGACGCTGTCATCCCCACCACCTTGAATCTGCCCAAGATCCCCGGCGGCAAGAAACTGATCTACACCCAGATCGACCTGCCTCTGGCTGCCATTTGCGATTTTGAAGAGCTGGGCAAGACCGATCCTCTGTTCGCCGAGCTGGATCGCCTCTGC
>JAZUPO010000103.1:0-6917 GCA_045605205.1 Victivallaceae bacterium | reverse complement strand
CCTCCGACTTCCGGCAAACGTTTTCTGCTGCTCATCGGCGGCAGTACGGAACAATTGGGAATCGTTGAACAATATCTTTCTTCTCTGCTCCGGCAAAATCTCGCCAATGCAGGACACCAGCTGGAGCTGCTGGCTGTCAGTGCTCTGAAAAATATATCTCTGGAAGAGTGGAACGCTATGCTGGCAGAAAGCCGTATCGAAGGTGTCTTTCTGGGAGCAAATTACAGCCCGAAAGATTTTGATATGCTTCACTTATTCAATCATACAGCTGTTCCTATGATCGCTGTTCACGGGTGCGAAAAAAGCAGCATATACCATTTCCCGAAGGTGAGCGGAGGCGGAAAAGAGTGCTTTATGGATGGCGTCCGGTATCTTGCTTCCCTGGGGCACCGGCGGGTTTGTACCATCTTTTCCGAAAACAACACCCGGGGAATTGAATTGGAGCTTTACAGGGAATTTCTGCAATGTAACGGATTGAGTGATGATCCGAGACTGATTATGGGGCTTTCTCTCAGTGAAACAAAGGCCGCTGTCCGGCAGCAGTTGCTGGGGCCTGAACCGCCGACAGCGTTTATGTGCTTCTGTGATGCCCGTGCTATGCAGGTTTATGCCGCCGCCCGGGAATTGGGGATGCGTATCCCCGGACAGATTTCTGTGATGGGAATGTCCGGATATTCTGAAAGACTCTTTGCTATGCCCAGATTGAGTATGGCCAATTTCCGTTACGATCTTATTTGTGCAGAAGCCGTCAAACTGATGCTCCGTTCTGCAGAATGGTTCGGGCCGGGAATGGAAAAAATATACATTACCGTTCCCCATTCCATTGAGCCTTACGGCAGTACGGGCCCCGCTCCGGGGTACGTGAATGGTGAACTGCCGCTGACTGCTGTATCACGTATTTTCTCGACAGGACTATATATTACTGGCGAAGAATAAGTTTTTTTCCGGACATATTTTATAACGTGAAAAAGAAAGGAAAAGTTATGACGAACAAAAGATTGCCGGAACATCTGTTCACCCTGATCGAATTACTTGTCGTTATTGCGATAATTGCCATCCTCGCCGCTATGCTGCTGCCTGCCTTGCAGCAGGCACGGGACAGAGCCAAGACCACAAAGTGTCTGAACAATCTGAAACAGATCGGTCACGGTTTTATGAACTATGCCGAAGATACCGCCTGGCTCGGTTCCAATCACGAAGGACTTTACGGCTACGAAAAGACCCAGTACTGGTTTGCCCTTATGAGCAGGAGCAACAATTTGACTGCTTACGGTAAAGTTTCTCTCGGATATCTGGATTATCCCTGGCTTGCCAACGGAAAAGCTCACAGTTATATGGAGTGCCCTTCCCAGGCTCCCGTACACATCAGCAATGGCCGGGGCAATGTCCATTACTCCATATCTGGTGCCGTTGCCAGGTCTGCTGCTGTGAAAGCAGCGGGGATCCCCGACCTTAAACTTTTCAAGCCCGGCCGCTTGACGAAACCCTCCAGTTCCTTCTATCTGGTGGATAAGATACCGAATAAAGCCACGGTCGATCAGGGAGACTCCGGCAGTCTGCCCCCCAACCGGCACAATATGCACGACAATGTATTTTACTTTGATCAGCACGTCGGTTCGATCCGGGTTTTTCCTACCGGAATCGTTGCTCCCGCGTGGAATGTATACTGAAAATCTAAAAAAAGGTGTTTTTATGAAAAATTTTTTACTCATCTTTTTATTTCTTTCTGCGGTTTGTTTGAGTGGTGCAGAAAAGGTCATTCCCATCTGTTTCAAGCAGGACCCTGGTATCGTCATTGACGGCCGTCTTTCCAGAACCGACTGGGCGGATATCAAATATGAAGTGACCTTTGCACCCGGCAGAGGCAAACAGGGCGGCTATAAGATTTTCAAATTCAAGGGACCGCAGGATATTTCCGGTTCCGTGAAGGTCGCTTACCGGGCGGACGGACTTTATTTCGGGTTCAACGTTGTTGATGATGTGCATAAACAGAAATGCACCGGGCGCACCGCATTCAAAGGGGATCACGTGGAACTTTTTTTGGACCTCGAACCTCTTTTTGCCGGTAAAACAACAGCTTTCGGTAAAAAACAGTTCCAGATCCTCTTTTCTCCCGGGGCTTTTGACGGGAAAATCAAGCCGGAAATTTTTATGTATCATCCGGTGAAACAAAATCTGACCACCCCTGTGGCGGCGGTCAAAACCCCCGCCGGCTACTCTCTTGAAGCCTTTCTGCCCTGGAGCGTTTTCGGATTGAAAGCTGCTCCCTCCACATCCACCGGCAAGCTTATTGCTATGGATTTTCTTATTTCCGACACCGATGGTGAAGAACATGTCCAGGAAAAATTCCTTTACGCCGGAAAAAGTCCTTACACTATGGCAAGAGGGCGGATGCTCAACTTCTATCTTTCCGACTCCCGGGGAACTCTGCCGGCTGATCTTAACGTTTCCGGAAAAATCAACTTCTGCAAAGATCTGCTGCTTGACGGTAAAACACCTGAAAAAGTATATTCCTTTGATTTTACACCTGTCGCCGGTGCGACTCCTGTACTCAATTTCTATGGCTGGAACGTTACCGATGGAAGAAACTATGCCGGTTACGGCGGTGTCCTCAAGATCGAAGTCAACGGAAAAGCCGTTGCTGCCCGGATGCTCCGGAATAAACCTGAACAGGCTGTTATGAAGAACGGTAAACAGTATTTTTTCTTTTCTTCCGACAGCCGCCTGATACTTCCTTATATCAAAAATCACGCCGTTCTTCCCGGCCCCAAGTCCAGATATTATATCTTTCGGGATCAGGAAGATTGGTGTGGGTTTGAGTTGGATATATCTTCTCTGCTCCGGAAAGGAAAGAATATTATCAAGATTTCCATTCCTGTTAAGAAAAAAATCTATCCGGTTATGATCCGTGAACTTTATTTCTCTCTTTCAGCTGTCCCTTCCAAAAGGAAAGCCCCGGCTCCTACTGGTAAGATCCCTGTGATCGTTCCCGGCAGCAAGGTGGTAAAAAGTCAGTTCATCTCCAATAAAAATCAGACCGGATTGAGTGTAACTGTTGAAGGTGAAAAATATCAGGTCAGAAGTTATTGGAGTATCCCTGAAGGAAAATTCGTTTCCGGAAGTAATAAATATTTCACTCTGTCCCGTAAGATCATCCGCAAAAAAGAACTTTTTGTACTGCAGGATACCATTACAAATATTTCCGGAAAAGATCTTCCTGTCAAACATTATCACGAGATCACAGCTCCTGAAAGTGCCAAGTTCTACCTCAACAGCTTTGAAGTGAGTAAGACCTTCCGGGATTTTGTCGCCAATCATAACAACAGCTCCACCTTTGTGAAACAGCCCAAAAGCGGACTCGGACTTTTCCCTCTCGATGATGTGACCCGTGTCCACGCTGAAAATTATGTCAAAAGCTCCACCACCGCCGGATTGGCTGACCGTTCCCTCGTGCTTGAACCGGGGAAAAAACTGACTACTGAGATCGCCGTCATCCCTTCACAGGCCGATTACTTTGATTTTCTCAACATTCTGCGCCGGGAGCTGGATGTAAACTTTCTTATCAAGGGAAGCAACATTCCTATGGGGTTCTGGTGGCTTTACGTCAATGTGTGGTATTATCCCAAAGATCAGGCAAAAGTTGTCCGGTGGCTCCGGGATATCGTCAAGTATACCGATTCCCATTATGTGATGGGGGGGTACGGTTACAGCGGAACCACTTATGGTTGCGGTATCGATGCACATAACCGTTTTAAACATCCAAGAGAATATAAAGCACAAACTGATGCTACCGGTAAAAAGTTGATGAATTATCTGAAAAAGGCAGCTCCCGGAGCCTGTTTTGGCGGCTATTATCACTGTTTTATCGACTATTGGCCCGAGGCGGAAAAATGGTATGCTGACGAGGCGGTGATCAATGCTTCCGGAGAACGGGAACAGTATTTCAGGATCAAGCATCCCAATAAGTCTTCCGGCATTTATATACCGACGCTTCATAACAAGTTCGGTAAGGGATGTGAAAAACAAATCGATATGATTCTGAAAAAATACAAAACCGGAAACGATTTTTTCTACTGGGATGAGTTCATCGAGTGTAAAGTCAGTTACAGTTACAGTCCCAAATACTGGGACGGAGTTTCCGGAGACATCGATCCCAAAACTCACAAGCTGCTGCGGAAAAAAAGCTCTCTCTGTCTTATGTCCGGTGATTTCCGTCACGCTATGGTGAAAAAGATCAAAGCTGCCAACTTTGATGTTATGGTCAACAGTCAGCCCCGGCTCCGCCGGATTATGAATGAAAAGATCCTTTCTTTCACTGAAACTGCCCATATCGACAACTGCTCCCGGGTTCAGGTCTACACTCCCATCCAGTTGGGCAATCATCTTATCGGTAAACGGGCGGAAGATCCGGCTGTCATCTACCGGCAGATGCTGGAAGGGCTTGATTTCGGAGTACTCTATTATTACTATACCATTCGCTATATCCCGGATCATCATACACTGACCCAATATATGTTCCCCATCACCCCTCTTGAACTCCATAAAGGATATATCATCGGAAAAGAAAAGATCATTACAAAAGTCAGCGGTCTTTACGGCTGGAATGATGCTTCAAAGCACGAAGTCCACGTTTACGATGACAAAGGGTGGCCCGCCAAAGATTTCAAAGCCCCTTTCAAAACAGTGAAGGGCAAAACATATACTGAACTCAGACTGCCGGAAGATTATTCTGCAGTCATCATAAGGAAGTAAAAAATGGTAGAGATCAGAGATTATAATGCTGCCGGTGACGGCATTACCAATGATACAGCAGCTGTACAGGCGGCTCTGGATTCCGGCGAGGTGGTTCATTTTACCCCCGGAACATATCTGTGCGGGACGCTTTATATGCGTTCCAACGGAGGGATCCATCTTGATGAAGGAGCAACGCTTCTTGCCATTCCCGGCAAAGAAAACTACAACGCAGATGATTTTTCCCCGAGAAACCGGGTTTTTGCCAGTGAAAAAGTTTCAGGAGCCCATTTGATCATTGCTGAAGAATGCGAAAATATTTCCATCACAGGCAAAGGAAAAATTGCAGGCAATTTCAAAAGCGTTTTCGATCTGACTCAGACCGACGAACGCTGGCGGCCCCATTATCCCCGGCCGGAATGGCGTATGGCACAGATGATTTTTCTGGCCGCATGCCGGAATGTGATTGTCAAAGATGTGACCCTGTGCGACTCCCAGTATTGGACCTGTTTTCTGCTTGACTGCGAAAATGTGGTCATTTCCGGAGTAAAAGTGAGAGCTGACCGTATGGTGATCAATGCTGACGGATTGGATATCGACTGCTGCCGTAATGTCAATATCATCAACTGCGACATTGATTGCGGCGATGACTGTATCGCTCTGCGGGCCAATGAAAGACACGCTCTGCGGAATTCTCCCTGTGACAATATCGTTGTTGAAAATTGCCGGCTCCGCAGTCCTGCCTGTGCTGTCAGAGTGGGGGTGGGCAACGGCACTTTACGCAACTGTCATTTGAAAAATCTGCAGATCTATGATTCATCCGTCGGAATTGGTATTTGCCCCAGTTATACACCGGGCTCCT
The DNA here is from genome assembly GCA_045605205.1 of Victivallaceae bacterium. Classification (GTDB taxonomy): domain Bacteria; phylum Verrucomicrobiota; class Lentisphaeria; order Victivallales; family Victivallaceae; genus UBA1784. The sequence continues at coordinate 1,324 of JAZUPO010000103.1, read as the reverse complement.
GTGTCAATGTGGAAAATATCCTTTTTGAAGATGTGACTTTTGAAGGCGAACAGGCCTTTTTGATGCTTCCCCATTGGGGAACAGTTCTCAATGCAGATGACCCCGAAATCAAACCGGTCAGGAACATTACGCTGCGGAACTTCAAAGGGAAATGCCACAGAAGCAGCCTGATTGCCGCCCCGGCAGAAAAAGGCGTGTTCAGCAGCTTCAATCTGGAAAATGTCACTCTTTCTCTGGCTGAAGTGACCGGCACCATTTCTCAATACCGCTGGCCTTTTGAGGAAAACGGCGTTCTGAATGTTTACCGTATGCCGGAACTTGACACAAACGGGTTGACAGCTGAATCTGACGGAACGCTCCCTGCTGTGCTCCACCGTCCGTAAAAGCAGTCACTCTTTTTCCGGGCAGAGCCCTCTTTTCTGGCTCTGCCCGGAGTGATGTGGCCAATTTCCGTTACGATCTTATTTGTGCAGAAGCCGTCAAACTGATGCTCCGTTCTGCAGAATGGTTCGGGCCGGGAATGAAAAAAATATACATTACTGTTCCCCATTCCATTGAGCCTTACGGCAGTACCGGGCCTGTTCCGGGGGGCGTGAATAGTGAACTGCCGCCCTCTTCTTTTTATCTGACCGGCAAACGCATCACCCGGACTATGGCTCATCAAGCCGATAGCGGCAGTCTTCCTCCCAACCGGCATAATATGCACGACAGTGCATTTTTCTTCGATCAGCACGTGGCGTTGATCCGGGTATTTCCCAGCGCAGTAACTCTGCCTGAGTGGTGGAAAGTAAAATAATCTTTGAAGGAGTTGTAAAAAATGTTCAAACATTTCATTATTTGTTCTCTTTTGGCAGCCGCCTCACTGAGTGCTTCAGAAAAGATCTATCCGGTATTCTTCAAACAGGATCCGGGTATCGTCATTGACGGAAAACTGACTCTTGATGACTGGGGCGATATCAAAAATGAACTCCGGCTTCTCCCCGGGAAAGGCAAAGAGGGCAAAGGAAAAAGTTTCAGTTTCAAAGGAGAAAAGGATATTTCCGCAACGGTGAAATTTGCCTACCGGTATGACGGAATGTATTTTGCTTTCAATGTCACCGATGACAAACACCGCCAGAAATGTACCGGTGCACAAGCCTTCAAAGGAGACCATATTGAGCTGCTCCTTGATCTTCAGCCAGCCTTGAGGGGTGATGGAGAGAAATTCGGTCCCAGGCAGTTTCACCTTCTGTTTTCACCGGGCTCTTTTGACGGAAAGATCAAGCCGGAAAGTTATATGTACAAACCTGTCAAGCAGAATCTTTCTCTTCCTGTCGCTGCATTA
>JAZUPO010000102.1:0-11444 GCA_045605205.1 Victivallaceae bacterium | reverse complement strand
GTTTTGCGGATGCAAAAACGGCAATCCACCAAAAGTTTTTGGCAAGGATGGATGGGGCCTCGGGAAGGAAGGGGGAACCTTTTTTCAAAAAGGGTTCCCTTCCTTCCCCGGCTCCTTTCACCTTGATAGAACTTCTTGTGGTAATCGCTATTATCGCCATTCTTGCTTCGATGCTTTTGCCCGCTTTGCAGCAGGCCCGTGAACGGGCCAAAACGATCCAGTGTATGAATCAGGTAATGCAGATCGGACGGGCACGGTTGATGTACCGGGACTCCAACAATGGCTGTATCGTTCCGCAAGAATTGTATTATGCCGACACCAACAGTTATGAGCTGTGGCCGGGATTTCTGATGCGTGACGGTTATCTGCCCTGGACTAACTGGGGAGCTGTACCGTCAAGCAGTACGGCCCGTCTTCCCGGAGTCCTTCAGCCGACGGGACTTTTCCGCTGTCCGTCAGTACCTGTTTTTCAGGCTAAAAAATCCGCCAGAAACCAGGGAAGCGATTACGGGACCCCGAAATATCTGGGGCTGCTTACAAGTACAGGGCCCAAACGGGGATTCCAGAAAGAAATCCATATGAGATATCCCAGCAGTCATTCTATGCTTATGGCCAACCGGAGAACTCCCGATGCAGGAAATTTGGATGCCTCAGGTGTGGAAGGTGAAGATTGCTATATCTATCCTGAACCCGTTATGCGGCACAATGCCGGAATGAACGTTGTCTTTATGGATGGCCACGGAACGTGGATGAAGTATACCCAAGTCCCTGTTGATGCTTTGACCAAATACGCAATCAAATACAGTTTCTGGAGCAGAAAGGATCAGGCGTCCTACTGGGGACAGTACGGAGCCCACCTCTGAAAATTCGCTTTGCGATAATTTAATGACAAAGGAGTTTTTAAGCAATGAAATATTCCCATTTCACAACAGCTTTTCTATTATGTATTCTTATTGCTCTTCCGGCGGCAGCGGCCCCGGGACGGGTCATCCGGGTTCGTCCCGGTGACGGATCCTTTTCCCGTGCCGCCCGGCAATGGAAGCCCGGAGACACCATCCTGCTTGCCCCCGGGGAATACAAAGAACGTTTTGAGGCCCGTGCCGACAACAGAAAAGTTTTGCGGGATCTGACCATCAAGGCGGAAATTCCCGGTTCTGTGGTCTTCCGGGGCGACGTGCCGGCTCCGGAATTCACCCCTTGCGGTGACGGCATCTGGAAAGCTCCGTGGCCCTCTATGCCTGAAACAGTTTTTGAACGCGATACTCTCAGGGATATGCTTTTTTGCAGTACCGGCGAGGGACTGAAGCAGAATGCCGGAGCCTGGACTTACGATGAAAAAGAAAAAATACTCTATTTGCGTACCAGTGATTCAACTGATCCGGCAAAGCATACCCTTACCATAGGCGTTACGCCTTATCACGGCTTCAGCCTTTACGCTGCGAAAGCATCCGAAGGACCCCGGAACATCCTTTTTGAAGGTTTCGGTGTCACGGGTTTTTACAGCAAGGGAAAATATGCTGACCAGCGTATCCCCTCTTCTCAGAAAAAACTGCCGTGGGGGATCGTTATCAACCGTCCGCAGAAAAATGTGACCGTCCGGAATGTGACCGCCTTTCTGAACAGCCACGGCATCGGCTTCACTGTCAGCTCCCGGGACGGAATTATTGAAAACTGCCGTGTGTGGGGTAACCGGACTCAGCATAACCGCTCCGGCTGCGGTGCCGGAATCTATGACACCAATACCCATTGTGTCGTGCGGAACAATATCGGTGCCGACAACACCGGGAACGATATCTTTCTTTACGGAGGTCCTTTTTCCGGAAGTACGAAATTTGAGGGCAACCGGGCATACGGCAGGATCCGGGTCAAGGGGAGCAAAGAGAAAAGTTTTCAGGTGACGAACTGCATTGCAACAAGTTTTTCACATTTGGATCACCCCCGCCATATCCGCAACTGTGTCAGTTCAGATTATGTGGAAAACGGTGAAAAAATGACCGGAGCAAACCTTTTTACCCGTTATGAAAAAACGTTGACTCCGGATGAGATCTTTGCCGACCGGGAAAACTTCGACTGCCGTCCTATGGGGGGTGTCCCCGAAAGTGTCGCCCGGCGGGCCCCGGAAAAGGCTTCGGAAAAACTCTTTTTTCTCTCACCTTCCGGAAACGACAATGCTGACGGCCGTTCAGTAAAGACCGCCTTTGCCACCTTGGCTCGGGCACAAAAAGCCCTTCAGATACCTGGGGCGGAACTTTACATCATCGGTCCGGTCAAGGGGAATCTGGTTCTGAAAGGAGTAAAAAACGCAAGTATCCGGGGCCGGGGCCGTTACGCCGCACTTATTCAGGGGAAAATTTCTCTTGAAAACTGCAGCTCCATCAAGCTGGAACGTCTTATGCCAACTGAACTTTCTGTGAAAAACAGCAAAAATATTTCAATTTCCCATTGTTACGGCAAACTGCAAAGCTCTGCTGTCCCTGAATTGCGGCTGACCCATAACTGGTTTACTGACGCCTGTGTGGAAAAATGTCCCGGCAGTTTTATCACAGCCAACATCTTTGACCGCTTTTCCGGAGTTTCCGGAGCCGCCTGGAGTGACTATAATGCTTACGGCAGCAAAGTTCCCGCCGGTGAAAAACATTCTTTCAAAGCCCGGGCTGTTCCCGGGGGGCGGGGCACTTGCCGCAACGCGTGGGAATTTGACGGAAAAGCCATTGATGCTATGCCCGTCGGCCCCTACCGGCGGCAGAAACGGAACGTGCAGTTGAAACTTGCAGATCTTGCTTTCAACTCTCTTACCCCCACGACCGCAGTGGTGGAAATCAAAGGAAATTTCCCCTTTGGCGGAACACTCTACTGGGGAGAAACTCCTCAATGTACCAAAAGTATTGCCTTTGCCGCTGCCGCCAGCTGCCACCGTATCACTCTTACAGGGCTTGTTCCGGGGAAGAAATATTTTGTCCGTTGCGAGGCCAAAAGCGGGATCCCTGATTGCTTCAGCAACGCGGAAGTTTCCGGAAATATCAGTTCCCGTTCCACGAGCCGGAAAAAAGGGGAATTTTCTCTGCCTTTGAAATTTGCTTCAGCCAAAACCTGTTATGTTTCCCCTTCCGGTTCTGATAAGGGGAAAGGGACAAAAGATTCTCCTTTCCGCACGGTGGAATATGCCGTAAGCCGTTTGCTGCCGGGGGATACCCTGATCCTGCGGGGCGGTGAGTACTGCGAAACAGTGGATGTATATGTGTCCGGAACGTCTGAACGTCCCATTACATTCAAGGGGGCTGAGGGCGAAAAAGTGCGATTCCACGGAGGAGTGGGCTCTCTGCTTGCAGAAGGATTCCGGATCATCAATCAGAGTCATCTGATTTTTGAAAATATGACTTTTACCGGCAGCGGTCTTTCGCCTGAGGATGGCTATTCCTACGCTCCGATCCGGGTGCAGGGGGGAGGCGACATCACTTTCCGCCGTCTGCTCATCGGGGGAGCCACCTATACCATATCGCTCCGGAATTCAAAAAACATTCTGATTGAAGACAGTGTCCTTGCCTACGGCCACGGCGGACTTGAAGTTGCCAACACTTCTGCCGCAGTCAGACATTGCACATTTGCTTTCGGGGGAGTAAATCACATAGCTTTCCGGAATAATAATAATGAAAGGATCGTTTTTGAGAACAATATTCTTACGGATATGCTCAATATGAAAGGCTCCAACGTTATCGTCCACATCAATAATGCGGATGTTTTCAGCGAAAAGAACAATTGTTTCTTTGTCCGTATGCCCTGGTCGGAACGGCTTATTTACGGCTGGAACTTTTCCGGCGGCAAGAGGGCGGAAAAAAATGTGAAGACCCTTCGTGATTTTCCTTTCCTCGGAAGGCGGCAGGTCCCTTACGAAACTTTTGCCCGGGAGTTGGGCCGCCAAAGCACCTCTTTTTCCGCCAATCCCGGACTGAAGATCAATCCGGCGTACCTTATCACATATTCCGGTTTGGCCGATTGGGAAAAGAATTGGAAGAAAAATCAAGTAGCCAGTTACGCAGAGCTCTGGCAGGTAAAAATTCCAGCCAGACTTGAGTTCCGGAACTATTTGCCTCAGAACCCTGAAGTTGTCCGACGGGGATGCGGTCCCCGTGAAATCAGGAGATAAGCACGGCTCTTCCGGTGCATTTATTGCGGAATGAAGCCTGGAAAATGAAAAAGTTGTTAAATCTTTCACAAATAAGTAAATCAGAGTGAGAAAAATTCTTGACAAAAGAGCGAAAAAGGTGTATATTATAGGAATCAGTCGGTTCCGGTTGCGGATGAGGTGTCCCTTCCGGAGTATCAATAAGTAAAAACAACAGGAAAAAAACAACAAATGGAAGAAAACAAGTTTGAGACCGATTTTCTGGATTTCAGCGGAATGCCGGAAAATTTCGGTGACCTTCTCGCCGCCAAGAGTGAAAGTTCAGAATTCAACAAAGGCACCATCGTCAAAGGTACTATCGTTGAAAAGCGTGCTGATGCCGCAACCGTTGATATCGGTTACAAGGCTCCCGGAATCATCCCTGCCTCCGAATTTCTGAAGTATGACGAAGTGAACGTGGGCGACGAGATTGAAGTCTATCTCGAAGAACTTGAAAACCGCAGCAACGCCCCCACCCTGAGCCTCGAAAAAGCTCACGCCACCCGTGCCTGGGAGCGTATCACCACTGAATACGGCGAAGGTTACATCGTCAAAGGTTTTATGCGTCACCGCGTCAAAGGCGGTATTATGGTCGATGTGGAAGGATTCCCTGCCTTCCTGCCCGGTTCCCAGCTTGATGTTGGTCCCGTGCGCAACATTGAAGACTACATCGGCAAAGAATTCGATCTCAAGATCCTCAAGATCAACATCGACCGTCACAACATCGTTGTTTCCCGCCGCGAACTTCTTGAGGAAACCCTCAAGGGTCAGCGCAGCAAGCTTCTGAGCGAAATGAATGTGGGCGATGTCCGTACCGGTAAAGTGAAAAACATCGTTGACTTCGGTGCTTTCGTTGACCTGGGCGGCATTGATGGTCTGCTCCACATCACCGATATCTCCTGGAAGAGAATCCAGCATCCCAGCGAAGAGCTCCACGTTGACCAGGTTCTTGAGGTCAAAGTCACCGGGATCGACCGTGACAAGGAACGTGTTTCACTGGGTCTGAAGCAGCTTACCTCCAATCCCTGGGAAGGTGTTGCTGAAAAGTATCCCAAAGGCAGCCGCGTGATGGGTAAGGTTCGCAACCTGATGCCCTACGGAGCTTTTGTTGAAATTGAAAACGGCGTTGAAGGTCTGATCCACCTGACCGAAATGAGCTGGACCAAACGTATTGCCAAGGCTGCTGACGTGTTGAATGTCGGCGATGAAGTCGAAGCCGTTGTTCTTGAGATCGACACTGACAATCACAAGATTTCTCTTGGTCTCCGTCAGAAAGAACGCAATCCGTGGGAAGTTCTGGCAGAGAAATATCCTGTTGGAATGCACATCACCGGTAAGGTGCGCAATATGACCAACTACGGAGCTTTTGTTGAAATCGAAAACGACATTGACGGTATGATCCACGTTTCCGATATGAGTTGGACCCGTAAGGTCAACACTCCCAACGAAGTGCTGAAACCCGGACAGGAAGTTGAAGTTGTCATTCTTGAGATCAATCCTGAACAGCAGCGTATTTCTCTTGGCCTGAAGCAGGCTGAAGAAGATCCCTGGGCCAACATTGACAACCTGTACAAGGTGGGTGATGTTGTCAAGGGTAATGTGACCAAGATCACTGCTTTCGGAGCTTTTGTTGAACTTTCCAACAAGATCGACGGACTGATCCACATTTCCCAGCTGAGCCGCGACCACGTTGACAAAGTGAAAGACGTGCTCAAGGTTGGAGACGAAGTTGAAGCTCGCGTCATCAAGGTTGACTCCAACGACCGTCGCATTGGTCTTTCCATCAAGGCTGTGAACGAAACACTTTCAGAAGCTGACTTGAAGGCAGCGGAAGAGATCTACACCACAGCTTGGAAGCCCGGCGAAGACATCGTGAATATGGGCGATGTGATGAAAGGGATGGACGAGCTGAAGCTCGACTGATCCTGAACTGCTTGCAGTTACGCTGTTCCTCATAAAATGGGGGGCAGCGTTTTTTTTGTTGATTATTTGAAAAAGGATTTGAAAAAAGGGAAAAAATATGTTATATTATGGCAAAAGTCAATGGGGATGTTCCGGATTCGACCGGTTCGGCACGCATTTGGCTGCATGCCGGGGATGATCGTTGGCCCCGTTAAAAATCGATCGACCAAATAACTGCGAACGAACAGTACGCACTGGCTGCTTAATCAGCCACGTCATTACCCTGACGGACGCTAAGGGCTAATGGCGCAGGCAGCGTCCTGGCAGAAGACCTGAGCATCTGGGGATTTCTGCGAGATTTTACAGCTGATCGCTCTTAGGCCGGCCCGTTTGCCGGCAGTGCCCAAGGGTTAAATTCAGAAGGCAAAACAAGCATGTAGATGCCACCTGTACTCCGCTCCGGGACGCGGGTTCAACTCCCGCCATCTCCACCATAAAAAATTCCAAGCCGCTCATTGAGCGGCTTTTATTTTTTATGGTGGAACGAAGCCGCAAGGCTTCTCTTCACGCGGCGGCAGCAGCTCTTCACTCAAAACCGAAGGTTTTCTTCACATCTTCACCAATTCCAGTAAGCCTTGCTTGTGAAGACGTTCGCTCTGCTCACTTGTGAAGCCGCTCATTTCATTCGCTTGTGAAGTTTTCCCGCTGTCGCGGGTAATGATGGTGTTGTTTTATTTTTTTTAAGAGATGACAGTAGCAAGGTATATTTGTGTAAAATCCCTCATTTTCTCTCAAAAATCTCTCTCCCGTCTCCGTTTGTACTCCGCCGCGGCAAGCTGTTTCGCTCCCCCGTGTCGTGACAATTTACTGACGATGCGTGGATGATCTTTGGTAGCGGTTTTACGGTGGATTGCTCCGTAGAGTGTTTGTTCGGGCGTTTTTGGCCCGGTCGGTTGCCAGAGTTCCAACTTCATTGTCCATTCGATGATTTCTTTGTGAAGCATTGGGCGTTCACACTTCATACGTTCGCCGTTTTCTGCGCCTTGCCTTACTCGCTCCGCCGATCGTGGATGCCATCTTGGCCGGGGAAGCCCCTTGGACACTATCGCTCACCAAACTCGACACCACCTTGCCCTATTCGTGGAAAGAGCAAATGGAACTTTTCGGAATACTGTAAAAATAAACTCTGGTAAGGACGTACAAACGCATATCTTTACCGGAGTTTTTTCGTCCAGAATTAAGATAAATTCAATTTTTAATCACCAATGACTGTCTATACTCTTTTGCATCTGCTAGTTTTGTGAAAATTACATTTGCTCCCAAAGATTGAGCTGCTTTTTCAATTTCTTCTAGTTTTACATTAAAAAATTCCTTGTGCTTGTTTAATTTAGAACAATAGATTTGTTTTTAGGCAAGGGAATACAAAGTTCTCTTTTACAATCAGGGCATTCACAAATTTGTCCTGCGTATTGTTCATCAATAATTAGAGTTTGTTCGCAATGCGGACAATGAAATTTCATATCAGCCATAATATATTCTCTTTCTTAATTGCTTTGCGTTTTTCAGCAATCGTATTCCAGTAAATCTTCTATACTGCAATATAGCACTTGGGCGAGTTGCAGCAAGGTTTCGGCGGCGGCTTTGTTGATGTTCTTGGCACGCATTTCATATTGCTGAATTGTCCGCAATTTTACGCCGGAACGCCCGGCAAGTTCTTTTTGCGTAAGTTGGGCATCTTTACGGCGTTTCTGCAAACGGGTGGGGAGATTTTTGTTGCGAATCATACGGTTGATCGTTTCCACAAACTTTTCTTCCGATGCTTCGTGAAGCGTGGAATACAGCTGCAAGATTTCCTGCATAGTTATACATTCGGCAATATTCTTGAATGGGCGTTTAGTGAACCATTGAAAATATGCCAATGCCCAGCCAACCCAATATTCAGGCGAATAATCATATTCTACTTGAGCTTGCAACCCATTGACAGACAGCCCCGATTTCCGCATAACTTCCATAGCAAGTTCTGTACCGGAAAGTCCTGCGACATACTTTGGGTGACCATTTCCGAACAAATCCGCAATACCGGAATTGATGAACATAGCAAAAAAGCTGTCTAAATCCAAATGGCAGACTGCATAGGCAAAATCAAATGCTTCGCCCAAGTTTCGCATAGCATCATCAAGATAATTTTCACTGTAAGCGTGGATCATCGGGCAATATTCCCTCTTTTATGATGTCACGGATGAACACTCCGGAAAGGTCTTCTGCTTCCAATTCAGCACGGAAAGCTGCTCTGGCACTGTCATCACGCTTCTGTCGGAGTGGAGCGTAAACCGCATTGGCGACTTCAATGCCTGAAACAAAGTGGATACGGTCAAAAGCCTTTTGAGTTTTCAAGACAAATTGTTCGCCCAGTTCACCGAGTTTCATAGCACGGCTCAACTGGTGCAATGAAATCTCATTACTGACAAAGGCTCTGGCGAAGGAAAAATAAGAGTCATCTGCCCGATATCCGATAATTACATCGTATGGACTTATATCCAAAAGGAAATGCTCCATCAGATATGCGTGAGCCTGCTTCATAACTGGCGTGGATAAACGGATCGTGCGGTACTTCATCAGCAAGGCAAGCCAGTGCAGAATAGTGTACTGCGGAGCGGAAAGGTTCAATATTTCAAGACCATCCGTATCAAGCTCATAACAGTTTGCCACGCCGTTATTGTTTCCAGCGGAAGCCCATTCCTTTGCCAATTCCAGATTTTCGGTACAATAGAACCCCTGACCATAGTCATTGGTCAGTTTCCCTTTGGCAAGAAGCGGCTGTTCGACTCGCTCCGGTGAACCGTGATAAAGCGTTATTTTATTCATCTTATACTCCCATAGAGTTATATTTCAATATAATATACTCCTATGGGAGTAATTTTCAAGTGCCGTTTTGAAAAAAGATTAATTTATCAGGGATTTTTATTCATTTCAGAACAGATTGCCCGGTAGATTTCGGTGTCGGAGTCGGAGAAGCAGCAGAAAATTACTTTTTCGATGGGGGCGGTGATATTGCTCAAAACTGTTTCAAGGGCGATTAGGGCTGCTTGTTCTTTGGGGAAATGGTAAACTCCGGTGCTGATACAGGGGAATGCGATTGAGCGACAGTTATTTTCTTTTGCCAGAGCAAGTGAGTTTATGTAGCAGTTTTTCAGAAGTTCTGCTTCGTTGAGATTGCCGCCGTGCCAGACCGGGCCGGGCGTGTGGATGACGAACTTGGCGGGCAAATTGAATCCGGGCGTGATGCGGGCTTCGCCGGTTTCGCAGCCGTGGAATTTACGGCAGGCTTCGAGTAATTCCCGACCTGCCGCCCGGTGGATCGCTCCATCCACGCCACCGCCGCCCAGAAGCGAACAGTTGGCGGCATTGACAATGGCATCAACTTCAAGTTTGGTAATATCGGCGGTTATTATTTCAATCATTTCTCTTTCTCTCTAGGCTATTTTTCTAAAACTAATGTTGCCAAATCAGTACAATGATAACGGGAATATACTTCTGCCCCCTTTTTCATATTTTGTAAATTAAATTTTTTGATAGCAGTTACAAAAAAAGGATCATCTAAAATTCTTAATGTTTCTTTTGTTGAATACAAGCGGGGGTTGCATTGATCCTGACCGCCTGGAATATAGTAATGCTCAGATATATCTAATGTTTTAAACTGTTTTCTCCAAAATCTTAGATGCTTAACATCGTTCATGATTTCATTGGCAAGGCAATGAAATGAAAAGAGAGGAAGATCATTAATTTTATCTCTTCCCACAGTAAAAACCTCCTGCCAGTATATATTTATTCGAGAATATACTTCTATTTCCCGACTTGAAAAACTTGGCAAACAAGAACACCCCCAAAATGAAATTTCAGTTTTGAATGGTTCCGGAATACAGTATTGCATATATTTTTGATATATCGGCAGAATTTGTGTCATAAAAAAACGATTTACAAGCAATTTTTGAAATTTTTCACTATAACGTGAGCTCAATACTTTATCAGAGATTCGTTCACGATAACATGGTAACGCCAAGTGAGTAAGCCAATTTTGCTGTTCAAGTGGAGAAAGGACATCATCAATATCTGATTCCTGAACAGGGGAACTGACTAACGCAATGTTTTTTAAGGTACAATGTTTTTCCAATACCCCAATACATTGCTGTTCAATTTTATTCAACTGGCTTTGGGCAACAGGCATAAAACTGATACTTTTGATAGGTCCTTTTTGTTTAAGATGTTGCGCAAAACGACGAACAACATCAACTGCCTGTCCGACATAATATGTATTATCCGGAAAATACAGCAAATATATGCCTGTTCGTTTCCTCAAATATAAATCCGCTATTGTGTTACGTCCGGCTACATCCCGCAATTCCGGAAAGCCCAATTGCATGTAAATTTCTTTCTTCATAATGCTTTGCAGAGGGTTTGGATTTCCACATTCTTTCCGCTGAACGCAACGCCGTATTTGAAAATTGGAGCGATTTTGCGGGATTTCATTACGGTATCGTATTGTTTTTCTTCAATTTGGGTCAATGCCTCTTGTGCCAACTGCCGGAGTTGTTCAGCAGAAACATCTTTGGCGGCTTTCAATTCGATCAGGATACCCGGCAGATTTCCGTTTTTCGGCATCAGAGCAATGTCGTATCTGCCAGTACCGGATTCACGGTTGGAGGTGATTTCGTAACGGTTATCCAAAATTACGCACAAGCCCAGAACCAATCCGTGATAGAAGTTTTCGTGGGCGGTGTCAAAGTTGCTGACCGATTCCAGCAGAAGCTTTTGCAGCAGATTTTGCAATGCAGTACTGTTGCCGGAATAAATCGCTTCCTGAATGCTGATCGCTGTGGATTGCGGAATAATATCGGTCAACGTTTGCAGGATCTCCTTGTTGTAAACATAGGCGATTTCTTTATTTGGCAAGGCAACTTCACACATAAAATCCCCGTTGAAAGACGGTTCAACTTTGGTGATTTTCAAATATCCTGCCACAAGCAGAAAGCTGTAAACAGACGATGGATTGTTCTTTATCTGCGGATAAATCACACTGGGGTCGATGTAAGTCAAAACGGATTTTCCCTGAAGCAGCTGATTGAGTTTTTCATAAATGGATTCATCCGCATTGGTCAGAACTTCGCCGATGATCTCATTGTTACCGGTGGATTGCCAGAAAGCTCTGGGTTCACATTCATTGCTGAAATAGTTGATGACAGACCACGGATTGAAGATTTCCGACTTGCCGAAACGGTATCCATCGTACCAGGCACAAATTTCATCGTACTTATCTTCCGCTTTGTAATAGCGTGCCATTTCTTTGACTTCATCGGGCGTGAATCCGAAATACTGACTGTAT
>JAZUPO010000101.1:0-9927 GCA_045605205.1 Victivallaceae bacterium | reverse complement strand
GAAAGAGCCTCATTAAGAGTATGGAGGATCTTGTTTCTCCTGTAATCCTCTGCGGGAAGAGTTGTCAAAACTTCATAAAGAGCTGTCACATCAAGAAAAAGCTGCCATACATTTCTTCTGAATACGGCAAGACGCATTTTTCTTGCAACAGCGCTCATATTACCTTTCGGAAATTTCATATCAAGAGGCGGATCCTGTTCAAACCCCACCCCGGAAAGGTAACTTGCGCAGGCTTCCACCCAGAACTCCGCCTTTTCCCCGCCTTTTGCTTTACAGAAGAAAAAACGGTTTTTCTGGTATGACGGGGCAAAAACCGATCCTCCGCTGAATCCGCAGCAGGGAACACCATTTTTATCCATAAGCAGAGCTTCTCCGGAAAGCTGCAAAAGAAGAACGACTTCTTTATTTTTCCATTCTGCTGGAACTGTTCCTCTGAGATGAAACCAGGCATCTTCCCAGGTTTTGCCCCATACTTCCCCTTCTTTGATCGTTTTATATGATAAAGTCAGACGGTCGGCAAATTTTACAGGATCCTTACTCAACGCATAATCAGCATCCAATAAAAGAGAGTCTTCATACAGATCATTCTGGATCCGCACCAAAAATCGTTCAATACGCCTTTTTAATATATCTGAAACCTTTTCAAGCATAGTTTTCTTCATCCTTTCTGTTACGTTCTGTACGTAAAACCGGGCTGCGTAACATATTTTTTAAATTCTCAACATCCCTGCAACTTTTCAAATGTAACGCTTGCTCTTACCAAGCTATGTTTCATCCAATTTGCAATAGTTGCACAGTTGTTGACTTTCTCAAAATTTCCTTATTGGTGAATAATTTAATACATCTTATCAGTTTTTTCAAATCCTTATTTTGAAATTCTATTCATTTTGTTGTTCTCAACTTGCTCAGGACTCCAACGGAGCCGGATACCCGATTGAACACCATCAATCCTGCAGAGAGCTCACGTTCAAGCCATTGGTAAAGCTTCCTCAATTGCGGCTCGGCGTTCAACACTATGCGAAATGCACAGAAAGTTCATTCAGCATTGCGACATAAACTGGCGGATAATGTTTATATTGGAACTTGTAATTCCACAAATAAAGGTTATATTAAAGCAACGCGTTGTTTACACCTGTTTTTAGAAAAAGTTGTCCGGCCCAAAGGAGTGGATGCAGTAATTTTATTACGTGTCGGGTCTTTCCTTTCATTTTTTTTGTGCGGTCACTGAAAAATATAGGTCAGATGCACTTTTATAAAACAACTGTCCCATTACAAAATTTGGGACATTAACCGAAAATAAATCAAACTTCAACATAAAATCGGAAATCAAAATGAAAAATGTTTTGCTGTTGGGAGATTCTATCAGATTAGGATACTGTGCCTTTGTCAGAAAAGAACTTGAAAATACGGCCCGGGTTTTTTATCCGGAAGAAAATTGTCAGTTCACCCAGTACACTCTGGTGGCACTGCCCCGGTGGCTGAATGCAACAGGCATTCCGAAAGAAGAGATCGATCTTGTCCACTGGAACAATGGTCACTGGGATGCTGCACACTTCAATCAGGAAGATGTCTCTTTGAACTCCCCGGAACTCTACGGTGTTATGCTGGGCAGGATCTGCCGCAAGCTGCGTACCCTCTGTCCCAATGCAAAAATCATTTTCGCCCTTACAACTCCTGTTCATCCGGAAAATATTCCTATGGCAAATCCCCGGAGCAACAGTGAAATTGAAAAATATAACGCTGTTGCCGCAGAAGTTATGGAAAAATTTGACGTAAAGATCAATGACCTTTATTCACTGGCAAAGACAAATATTCCCTCTTCCCTTTATGCCGATTACTGTCATTTCAAAGAAGAGGGATACCAGATCCTGGGAGGGCAGGTGATCCGGGTGATCCGGGAAAATCTTAACAATAACTGATTTTACCAGCCAAAGAGAGGAGAGATTCTGACACAGCTCTTGCCGCAGCTGAATCCATCCACCCAAGGTATGACCTTATCGGAATCGCACTCCGGACAACCTGCCATCAGACACTCCTCCACTGGTAATGACACTTATTGCACCGATATTGACGAATCACTTTCTTATCAATCAAAGGACCAACACTATCACCGGCAACAGCACCTTTGGCAATTCAGAGAAAAGCTCCCATTTTTTTCAATTCACTTCTGACTTCTGTTCCTTCGATCAGATCCACTGTACTGTTTTTTCTGACCGCCAATGCCGCTGCCATACCGGCTGCCTGACCGATACTGCAGATGGATGGCATAATCCGGATGCTGCTGTGCAATGCGTGATCCACAGAAATCGCACGGCAGCCCATAAGCAAATTCGTGCACGATTCAGGGACAAGAGCACCGTACCGGATCTCATACCATTCATTTTTCGGCATCCGCACACAATAAGTTCCGGAACCGCTGGGATTATGGATGTCAATGGTATAATTGCATCTCGCTATCCCGTCAGGATATTTTGCACGATTATGAAAATCCTCCTCCGTCTGATAAACTTTTCCCAGGATCCGGCGGCTTTCACGCACCCCGACCGTTGAGGCAAGGGAATGTAAAGAAGCATTTTCAAAACCGGGAACTTGCTCACGGAAAAATTTAACCAATTCCCGGAGCTGACGGCGACCTTCGATCTCTGCTTCAGATAATTCAATGGCATCGACAGCACTCTTTTTGATGATCCTTGTGGTGTTGAAGTGCAAGGTGTTTTCATCTATGGCCGTAAAATAAAGCACATCCTCACGGGGACAATGAAGTGTCCCGGCACTTTTGGCTTTTTCATAAAGCACATTGATTTCCGCCCTGCTTGGAATCCGCTTCAGATCCACGTGGCTCAACTTGAAACAGGTGCTCATAGGCTGACAGTCCCCGTCGCTGTTGCCCATTTCATATCTGCATCCGGCCAGGAAGGCCAGATCACCGTCTCCGGTGGAGTCGATAAAAATGCGGCTTTCCACGGCGCACAGCCCGCTTTTTGTCTGAAAGAGAGCATAACGGAGCGTGCCTTCCTCTTTGATCACATCAGCAAGAAGATGGTGATAACGGATCATACAGTTGCTTTCCAGCACAAGATCTTCCATAGCAAGCATAGCAAACTCTTTTGAAAGAAGTGTACAGCCGTAAGAAGGATCAAAGGGGATCCGTTGTGATTCAGCCGGAGAATAATACTGCTGCATTTTTGTACACCAGTCAATGAAAACCGGCCGATCCATAGAACGCTTTTCAAAGTGATTGTACATAAAGGGGTTCACTTCACCGTGAAAGGCCATTCCCCCCAGGGCTCCGAAACGCTCCGCAAGAAGTGTCTTGCATCCGCTGCGTCCTGCCATAACTGCTGCCCCGAGACCTCCGGGGCCGCCTCCGACCACAAGAACATCCACACTGTCAACAACAGGAATTCTTTTTTCTTTTCCGTAAATGATCTCTTTCATAACTGCTCCAGGATATTGAAATGATTTGTGCCGGTTCGGACAGAAAATTGCCGACCGTTGACTGTCAAAGTAAAAGGGCCATCGGAAACAAGGCTCAATGCCCCATTTTCATATAAAAGATCTGCTGTCACATTTCCGAACCGATAAGCGTATACGCCGATTTGGCCGCAGATATGATCCGGAATATCCCAGACAAGCAGTTTCTTGAAAGCATCTGCCGATCTTATGCCGATAACGTTTTCCAGAAAAAGAGCAATGGGAGCCAGTGCCGACCAGCCGCAGAAATCCTTGCGCACCACCTTGCAAGATGAATTGCAGGAATGGGAAGGGGCACAGCTGTTGGGGGCATAACACTCCCAAATCGTGTGAGGATCATAATTCTGATAAGTTTGGGACATATGCGATATGAGCTGCACTGCCAGAGAGTCTGCCAAATCCTTCATCCCGTATTGTTCCAGAGCTTTGATGGTCATATACGCCGTAGGGACCCACATAGCCCCCCGCCAGTACAAGCCGTGTTCAGCATTGAAATCAGGATCATCTCTTGACAAAGTAACACAGGGGACGTACCCTCCGAATTTATGAGGATCGGTCAGTTTTTCTGCCATTTTCCGGGCTCTTTCTTCCGGAGCGGCTCCGGCAAGCAGGACCCAGTAAGAAGCAGGAGTCATCACCTTGACCTTTTCACCGGTGTCAGCTGTGATGTCATAATAAAATCCATCTTCTTCATCCCAGTAAAGGTCATTGATTTTCTTTTTCAGCACTTCATATTTTTCAAGCCAGCAGCTTTCCAGCTCCCTTTCGTCTGCAAGGCGGGAAAGTTTTGCGATATAGAGTGCACTCAAGGCCTGCTGGGCAATGGCATCCACCCAGAGAATATGCTTATTGTCCGGACGGTTCACTTCTGTGGGAGCTGATTTTCTGCCCCTCGGGGTGTTATCCATACCGGAACGGCCTCCTTCCCAGAAATAGCCGTTTTTATGTTTTTTCCAGCGGGATTGGGCACGCACCATAGGGAAAAGGGTTTCAACGTTCAGGGATTCGAGAAAGTCAAAATGTTTCTGCAGATACTGTTTATTCAGCAGCAAATCTTTCAAGTATTCTTTATCCCCGTGAAAGAGGGCATTTTCATACTCTGCCCAGGCAAAAAGCGGCGGATTATCTGCAATATGGATACAGAACTGGACGCCTTCAGGCTCTTCCGGATGAGGAAGCCGGGGCAAAGCCGCCCCGTCGTGCAACACCTGATAAAAGTTCTGCAAAGACTCCACGCCCGGAAAAACATTCTGGCTGTACTTGCAGAAAAGAGCCATAAAACAAGTGTCCCAGATCCAGATGTCATAAGGCAGTGCTCCTTCATCCATATAGGGCGAAAAAGGCAGGCCCGGCAACTCTTTGATATGGTCGTGGGCCAATTCCCACGCTTTGTGGTAAAGCGCAATAAAGTCTTTATGACCATCGCAAACGGGACGGGGGATAAGGTGTTTCCACTCTTTCCCCGGAGAAAAATCTTTTGTTTTTTTCATCACAAGTCACTTTTGCCGTATTTAAGAAGCCAGAGATTTTCCGGATACAAGGTTTGCCGGTAATTGTAAAACTCCACACCGCCATCCAGAAGCAGATAATTGTTGTTTCCTTCTGAATGATAACCCTTTTGTGCGGCAGCAGGATACATATATTTACCTTTTTTATCCCAGTTGACCGACAGGGAGCCCACAAGGGTATTTCTCCCGCTGTGGTTTTCTCCGTAGAGGATCACAGTGTCCGGGCCGTCGATCGAGGCAAGTTTTCGTGTGGTGATGAAATCATCTTTATTGTTGTCAAAATTTTGGATATCGATCACATAATGATTGGCGGTATAACTGACTCGTCCTTTGTAGAAAGGATCTTTTTCCATATACAACGGCATTTTATTTTTATCTGCCGGACAGAGAAAGGAGGCTTTATCCATATAGGGGGTGATCCGGGTTTTCCAGTTCACTTCCCCCCAGGAGGCACAGGGGAGAAAGCCGTTGTTGTCAGCAGCATAGCGAAAGGTGGCTTTGCCCATTTGAAAAAGATTTTCCGCACATTTGATACCGGCGGCATCCCGCCGTGCTTTGCTGATAAAGAAACCGTACACAGATGACGCGATCACCATAACGGCAAGCACAAGGACCAGTTCGGCCAAAGTGAAATTTTTTCTGAAGTTTTTCATTTTGTTTTATTCCTTTACGATGGAATTCAAAAGAACCGCAGGCAGTTCTTTGAGATTGAAATACTGTTCTGTATGCTGGGCATCCTGCATACCGTATTCACCGCTGCCCAGGCGACGTTCCATTTTATGGATCCGTGTGCGGATATAACGGACTTCCATATCTTTGGCCAGGGTGACATCATCGAAGCAGTACACATCATTGACTTTGCCGGACTGCTGCAATGTTTCAGGGATCGTTACCACTTTTTTGGGGATCATAACCCGCCAGGCTTTTTTATCAAAAGAACCTTCCACGGAATAGGTGGCCCGCCGGACATAACGCATCTTGTGAAAAACTGTCGTGATGCGGCTGATGAACTGTCTTTCGCCCCGGTCGATCATTGTCCAGCCGATGCCCAGCCCCGGCGTCCAGGAGGTGGCTAAATTGCCGTCGTAAGCGCAGGAAGCTCTGCCCAAACCGTATTCACGGCTGGCTTCGGCAGTGATATCTCCGGTTCCTTCGACCATATTCAAAGTCCGGTGGACACGTTTGTATTGTGTCCAGGTCTTGACGTCCTTGCTTTTGCCCCGGATAAAGCTGCGGATCTCTGCAGTAAGTTCTCTGGCAGACTTCTTTTCAGGCAGGAATTTTTTGACTCTGCCGTAGTCGGAAGCTGCCATAAACTTGACGGGCAGCATTTCAAATTCAACTCTGCGGATATGGGTACGGTTTTGTTCCTTTTTGGCAGCTTCCAGAGCTTTGAGCATAATCTTGAAGCACATTGCCGTGACTTCAGGGGCTTCAAAAGGAGCCCGGGTCAGTGTGCCTCCGCTGGTCATCCCCACAAAACCGGACTCCCAATGGACTTTGCGTAAATACTTGTAATACTGTTTTACAAAAGGTCCGGCGGCAGGGCCGAAATATTCATTGCAAAAGGTGGTTTCCAGAGCTTCGCCGTCACCGCATTCTTCCGGATCCCACATAGCTCTTGCCAGCAGCCAGGAGCGGAAAGGACATCCCTGATTGTAAACCATCCTGCCCACAGCGTGGTTTTCCTGGGGAAAGAAGCCCTGAACACCGAGTTTTGCAAAAATACGGATATTGTGGAGATTCAAAAGCTGATCCGGGAAGGTCATCAGCCGGTGACCGCCCCATACATAATCCCAGATGAGGATATTTTTGCAAACTTTCTGCCACCGGCTGACAATTTCCTGCATAAATTTATTGGCCATCTTGTTTTTAGGGTCTGTATAAGGTCTTCCCCGCCGGATGCCCAGAGTCACGATCTGTACGGCCACATTGTCATTGGCTTTGATGTTCACCGGCGGTTTCTGACTGGCGATATAGGCAAAGATCACCAGTTTTACATTGGGATACTCTTTTTTCAGCTGCTCGCCGACACGGTTGGCGAAATAGACCCAGCGGGCAGACTCCACATTGCCGTGGGCTTTAACAAGTTTCATACAGGGACCGCAGCCGCACATTCCTCTGTTGCCGTCGCCTTCAGACAGGGAAATATACTTTGCCGACGGCGTCATCTTGAGAAAGTGGCGGCATCTTTTGACCGTTTCGGCAATAAGATCTTCATTGGTCAGGCAGTAATCCACCGTAACATCCCGCAGGACAGGGTCGATCCGTCTGCCGTTCTGGAATGCGAAAAATTCCGGACGGTGTTTATACATCTTGCCGGGGATCAGACCGAGCATACCGTGGGCTCCCAGCGGCAGAGACCATTCGGCTCTTTCGCCATATTTCCGGTTCAGATTTTTTTCTGCTGTCGGACGGTTGCCGCTGAGAAGGTTGAATGTGCCCCAGCGGATCCCGGCTTCATCTTTCGGATCGCCGGATTGTTTGTCATTGGTAAAAAGATACATACGGCTTTCGATGGCAGGTTTTCCATATTTTTCGAAAGCTTTGACAGCGATCTTTTCTTTTGAGGGGCAATACTCTGAATGGGCATCATAAAGATGCACCCCCATTTTTCTGTCCAGAAACCAGTAGGCACCGTAGATGACTCCCTGCGGGCGGCCGCCGGAAATAATGATTTTCCCGGTGCCGCATTTGATCTTGAACTCTTGAGCACCCAGCTGCGGGTCATACTGCAGAACGATCCGGCCATTGGCGCAGCTTTTCCCCTTGTAAGCGGAAAAGATACGCTGAATGTAAGTTTCAAGCTCTTTGCAGGCAGTTTTTTCAGCTTCGATAGGATTTTTGATCTCCATCGTCACCTTGGCAGTGCTGTCAAGGATGACATCCCCGGCAGCATTGCCAAGGCAGATGAGAGCCAGTAAATTGAAAAGCAGAAATTTTTTCATTGAAGTACACTTCCTTTCAGCGTCATTTGTTTTTGTAACGGAGGATCATTTTTTCCAGTAGAAGATTCCGGAATTTGCTTCCCAGCAGTGTTCTGGCTTTTTTGTAATACTCTTCAGCCTTTTTCACATCCATATTTTTTGTCAGGACATTGTAGGCGGCAGAATTCCAGAAGTTGCCCCTTTCTCTGCTGCTGAAAGAGCTGTCGGAAGCACTTTTAAGCAGCAGAGCAATGGCTTCATCACTTTTCTGCATAACAAGAAGAAGCCGGACTTCTTCCATAATACAATTGAAACGGCTGCCGCCGGGCATTTTTTTCAGCAGGAGAAGTTCATTGGCCGCCCCCTTGAAATCTTTTTTTCCGATCTTGATCTGCATCAGCATAGCCCGGATCTGCCAGTAGAAAGCATTGCCGCATCCTTTGAGGGTCAGGAGTTTTTGGGCCAAAGCTTCCGCTTCAGCATATTTTTTGGCTGCCATAAGATGCTTGCAATGCAGAGTTTCGATCTCTGTGAAAATTTTTAACGCAGATGCGGATTTTTCTTTTTCAAGATTTTTTTGTGCCAGACTCCTTGCTTCGGCATATTTTTTCAGTTTGACAAGGGAGGTGATAAAAGATTTCATCAAAGCCTTTTTCCTGGCCTGAAGTATCTTTTGAGCAGCAGGAGTTCCAAAGAGTTCCTTGTTTTTCAAAGCGTCCTCAACAAGTCCAAAGGCCCGGGGGTAGTCATTGAGTTTTCCCGCATAAATATCGGTCATCTGCAAAAGGATACGGAGCTGATTGGCGGCGTTGACTTTGACATTGGGGTGTTTGACAGCCTGTGCTTTCCGGAGATCATTGACGGCACCGCCGAAATCGTCCAGTTGAAGTTTGGCTCTGGCAGAGAAAGAGAGCAGATTTATTCTACCTGAAACACTCTTTTCTTTTTCAAGGAGCAGTGTATATGCCGAGAGAGCTTCTTCATAATTTTTGGCTTTCAGCATTTTGGCGGCATAAATGTTCAGGGACTTATTTCCCCCTGCGGCGGCTTCAGCCAATTCACCGGCAGCAGAAACGTTTGCTGCAAGCAGCAGGGCCGGTATCAGAAACAAATAATCTTTTTTCATTTTTTTCTTTCTTTTTTACAGTTTTTTTTCTATTGCAGATCACTTCAGAGAAAAGGAGACTCCTGAAGCTGTGATAGCAGTAAAAACGGTCTTGGAAGGATAACAGTAGGTGAGGATCTTCAACAGCATTCCGTTGTCAGCGGAACGGACAGAGCCGTCAAGGGCGTGGATATTGGTCCGTTTTGAGTGGATCATAGTGTGCCGGACAGCTGAAGTCGTTGTCAAAGCTGTATAAGGTGTTGCATTGCAGTTCATTTTCAGAGAGGATTGCTTCACAGCTTCGGAAAGCAGCGGAAAAATTCCCGGCTGTCTGACCTTTTTGGCATAAAGAACTTTGGCATCGTTGTTGCTCTTTTCATAAGGACAGGGGATATAGGCACTTGCAAATTCTGTTCCGCAGAAATCTGCCGTTGCATAAGCAAAACTGTTTGGATCCATATTCACCGTAAATTCCGGACAGCCCCGCCAGAGAAACTTGGTGGGACTGATCCGATCTGCCTCCGGGGTATTGGGCAGATATCCCGCTACGATCAGCCACTTGATGTAACTGGGGCCGGTGACGTGTTTCAACGGCATAACATCTTTGTAATCAGCAGCATAAAGGAAAAATGGCATTCCCATCTGCTTCATATTGTTGGTACATTGAACACTTCTGGCCCGTTTCCGGGCTCCCCCCAGCGCAGGCATCAGCAAACTTGCCAGTATGGCGATGATCGCGATCACGACAAGAAGTTCTATCAAGGTGAAAGGAGCCGGGAAAGGAAGGGAACCCTTTTTGAAAAAAGGTTTTCCCTTCCTTCCCCGGACCCCATCCATCCTTGCCAAAAACTTTTGGTGGATTGCCGTTTTTGCATTTGCAAAACCGACAATCCCGCATTTGGCAGAATTGCAA
>JAZUPO010000100.1:0-8490 GCA_045605205.1 Victivallaceae bacterium | reverse complement strand
GATCCATCACCACCTGACGGTCAAAACGTACGGGACGGAGCAGGGACGGGTCAAGAACATCGGGACGGTTGGTCGCTGCCAGCACGATGACGCCGGAACGGCTTTCCAGACCGTCCATTTCGACCAGCATTGCGTTGAGGGTCTGTTCTCTTTCGTCGTGACCGCCGCCCCAGCCGGAAAAACGGGAACGGCCTACGGCATCGATTTCGTCAATAAAGATGAGGCAGGGGGTGTTTTTTCTTGCCTGGTCGAACATATCGCGGACCCGGCTGGCACCCACACCCACAAACATTTCCACAAAATCTGAACCGCTGATGGAAAAGAAAGGTACGCCCGCTTCGCAGGCAACAGCTTTGGCCATCAAGGTTTTACCGGTACCGGGATTGCCCACCAGCAGACAGCCCCGGGGGATCTTGCCGCCGATGAGCTGAAAACGGATGGGATCTTTGAGAAATTCAACGATTTCAGAAATTTCCTCTTTGGCTTCATCGGCACCGGCGATATCGTCAAAGCGGACATTAAGTTCATCAGGGGGGATCATTCTGGCACGGCTTTTGCCGAATTCCATAGCTCCGTGTCCACCCATACGCATCTGCCGGGCGGAAAAGAAGTAGATCATACCCACGATGATCACGACCGGAAGCAGGGCAAAGAGGACAAAGTTCCACACCCCCGCATTGTTGGAGTTGATCTGCACATTGGTGAAGCCCAGCAATTCATTGAGAGAGTCGGTATAGACCACCCGGGTACGGTATTGCTGAGGGCGGTGTTTGGACACCTTGGCTTTTCCGGAGTCAGCTTTGGCGGCAGCTTCGGGGAGTTCAGCGAGAGTTCCTTCAACGGTGAAAACTTTGTCGCCTTCACTGACCAGAACTGCAGTGGCGATCTGCCGGGCTTTGAGCATTGTTTCAAACTGGCTCTGAGAGATATCGCGGGGCTGGGCGGAGCCGAAACCTTTGAAAAGGAACAGACCACCGATGATCAGCATAATAATCAGCCATACCAGGGCCGCTTTGGGGGAACGGGCGGGTTCTTTGCGAACCGGACGGTTTCCGGAAGAGGGGGGCTCAATCTTATTTTTTTCGTCGGACATAAAAAACTCCTTGGGATTAGAGGGAAGAACAAAAGAATACACTTCCGTTGTGAACAAAAATTGCGCTCCGGAACCGCTTTGCCGGAGCCGGGGCGCAGTTGAAATGACAGAAAATTTTATTTGGAAAAAATCTTGATCATCATCCAAATCACAGCCCCCAGTGCTCCCAGACCGAAAAGGGCACAGACTGCAACGATGATGAAATGAGTCATCTTGCGTTTTTTGTCTTCAGCTACGGCCAGAGGATTCAAACTGGTCAGGGAAGGCGTGGTGGAAAGGGAACCGTCGATACTGCTCAAATCAATGGTGTGAGTGAGCCGGGAAACGGAAGCGGAATCTTCTGTAACTGAACCGTCGTTGCAGTCAAAGAGAACTTCAACTGAACCGAACATAATCAGATCGTTGCTTTTGAGATATTGCTCTTCGACAGGCACACTGTTGATACGGGTACCGTTGCTGCTGCCAAGATCCTGCAAAAGATAAGAAACTGTACCATCCTCATTGGCGACCTTGCTGATCTGGGCGTGATGTCCGCTGACGCTGCCGTCTTTGAGAGGAATGTCGTTTTCATCTTTGCGTCCGATGGTCATAACATCTTTGTCGAGTTCAAAGATCTTACCGCGCAGCTTGACAAAAAGAACTGTAAGTTTCGGATTATTGGACATAGTTGCTCAACTTCTTCTATTGAAAATTGTGTTAATACATTATTCTCCGTGATAAATATACAACAGTCAGACGCATATTGCAAGTCTTAAAAGAATAAAAATTTTAATTTTATGCAGAGAAAAAGCTTTTTTTTACCCGTAAAGGGTGGAAATTTTCACTTTTGTGTGTTATCTTATCTCAAAAGAGTGTGAAAATTAAAATGTGAGGCTTTGATTTTATGGCAATTATCGTGCGTAACTTTGAGAAAAAGGATGCTGATAGAGCAGCTGAAATCATTTTTGAAAGCTTTAAGGGGGTCTTTAAAGAACGGTGGAGCGAAGAACAACGCGAAAGTGCTGCTCAATGGCAGAACAAAGTGTATACTGAAACTCCTTCACTGATCACTGCAACCTTTGTTGCCGAGGAAAACGATATGGTGATCGGCGTTCTGCATATATCAGCCAATATCCGTTTCGGGCTTGGAATACTGCACTGTATCGGAGTCGATCCGCGTTTTGCCGGAAAAGGTGTCGGCAAGGCTCTGGCCGCAGAAGCGGAACTGTTATGGAAGAAGCACCGTATGCGTAAGGTCTATACCTGTACTTCTCATATCAATACAAAAGCACTCAGGTATTACAAGTCTCTGGGATTTGCTGAAGAAGGCGTACTCAAAAATCATTTTTTTGAGGGGATCGACGAAATTCAACTTGCTAAATTTTATACATACGACAACTGAAAACAACTCAAAAAAGGAGGCTCTTCTATGAAAAAAACTTTTCTGCTGGCAACGGTGTTCGCATTTGCTTTTGCTCACGCCGCTGAACTCAAATTGTACATCGACGGTGAAAGCCGTAAAGCTCCCGGGGTGATCAAGATCGCAAGCGGTATCCGGCAGGTGCCGGGCCGTTTCGGGAAAGGTCTGCTCATCGAACGCAGAACAGTGAACTTTTTTACTGCTGCTGACCTCATCCTGAGTGACGGTGCAAAATTGTCCGGCAAGGCGAATAATCTGACTCTGCCCGCAGACGGTTATGCGGCTCTGCCGCTGACGGCGATCCGTCCCAAGTCGGTGAACGCTCTCTCCTTTCTTTACCGGGGCGAGGGCAAGATCACAGTGTCATTCGGTGGAAAAACTCTGGCTGAGTTCACCGCCGGAAAGGAGTTCAAAAAAGGCGAGGCCCTTGTCATCCCCGAGGAGGACAACGGTACTTTGCGTATCCGTTCCGAAAAGGCTGTGGAACTGACTCAGGTGATGTTTGACAAAAATATCGGCTGGAGCAACACTTACCACGCCCCCGGCAAGATGCGGACTGTGGACTGCATTGATGTGAAACCTGAAGTTTTTAATCCTGAATCCGGGGCTATCAGCTGTTGGATCAAGGCTCCCTGGCTCAAAAAAGATGCAAAACATTCCACCGCTATCGCTTTGTGTGATGCCAAGACTGCCACCAGTAATGGTAGACCCAGATTTTATATCTGCGTCTGGTCAAACGGAGTAAATCTCATTACCCAGAGCAAAGCTCCTAAAGGGGTGTCTTGCGGATTCGGACTGCACGAGCTTCCTGCCTCCGCTGATGGATGGTATCACTTTGTTTTCAACTGGAAAGCTGAAAAAGGTTTTATGAATCTTTCTGTTATCATAAACGGTGAAAAGATTTTCAAGAAAAAGGGTGTCTGCCGGGATATTGAAAAGGTCACAAGTTTTACCGTCGGGTATGTTACAGGAGCCTATCTCAATGGTATCCTCGATGACTTCGGACTCTTTACGGCTCCCTTGAGTGAGGCTGAAGCTAAAAAGATTTTTACCGCCAAGGCTCCTCTGGGCACACTCTATAAGAAGTAAGTGATAATGGTGAATAGAATGAAAAAAGTATTTTTTGTCCTTTGCTGTTGTCTTGCTGCCGGAATCCTTGCAGGGGCGGCACTTCCTGTTGTGAAAAACGGCAAAAGCGACTACTGTATCGTTCACAACTCCAAGTCTGTGAATCCGGAAATTGCGTGGCGTGCCGCAAAGGATCTGCAGGAATATATTTTCAAGGCCACGGGAGTGAAACTGCCTATGGTCAAAGCAGAAGCCCGCAAGGGACGGCCCGCTTTTCTGGTCGGTTTTGAAAAAGTAACTGTCCCTGAAGGATTTGTTGTCAAAACTTCCGGAAAAGATATTATTATTTCCGGTAACGATACCAAGGGGAGCGTTCTGAACTGCCACTGGGCGAGCGGAGCCCGTACCGGAACCTGGCACGGTGTTTCTGATTTTCTTGAAAAACAGCTGGGGGTGCGTTGGTTTTTCCCCGGCGAACTGGGGGAATATGTGCCCAAAAGAAAAGATTGGAGCGTTCCCGAACTCAACTATACCGGAGCTCCCCGCTTTGTTCACCGTGCTCTCAACTATCAGACCCGCAAGGGAATGTCTAAGCAGCAGGTCGAACAGAATTATATTTTCAACCGCCGCAATCGCAGTGGCAGAGCTGATTCCTGGTGCGGCTGGCACAACTGGCGTCACAATTTGCCCAAAGAAAAATATTTCAAGGATCATCCCGAATACTTTGCCTATGTGGGCGGCCGCCGTTATGGTATGGATCCCCTCAATCACGGGTTGCAGATTTGCACCACCAATCCTGAAGCCCTGGATGTTCTCGCTGCCAATATGATCGCCGAAGTCAAAGGACGCGCTGTGAAATCTATGCTCTCACTTTCGCCCAATGACGGCGGCAGACAGTGCGAATGTGATAAATGTCAGGCTCTTGATGACGGGATCCGGCCTGACGGTTCCCGGATTATGACCACCCGTATGATGATCTATGCCAACGAAATGGCAAAGCGTATCACCAAAGTGCTGCCCGATCAGAAAATGGGAATGTATGCCTATTCTCATTATGCCGAAGGTGTCAGCAAGGTCAAAGTGCATCCGGCAGTGACCATTATGGAAGTTCTCAACGACACCGGTTTGAGCTATTACCGCTCCGACATCCGCAAAAAACATCTTGAAAATTTGAAAAACTGGCGTAAATCTTTGAGCCGTCTCTATTTCTACTCCTTCCCGGAGGGTATGGGCGGTTTGGAACTGCCTTGCTGTCAGTTCAACAATATTTCTATGCTTTATGACAATCTGTATGCTGCCGGTGTGACCGGATTTTCCATCAACAACTCCACCAGTTACGGAGCGGCCGCTTTGAACAACTATTTCTATTTGAAATTTGCCTGGGGCGGCATCAAAGACAAAAAGAAATTCTACGAGGAAACTTTGCGTGACTGCTACGGTAAAGCCGGAGCTCCTGTTATGAAAGGGTACTTTGCCGATATCGAAAGCCGCCTTTCCAAGTTCGCCAACGGCGGACTCAAGGAAAACCGGGATCTGGGATACATCAGCCGTTACCCCGGCGTCTTTACCAATGTTTATCCCGGATTGGCTGAAAAGTGGCTGCCGAAATTGAAAGCAGCCGCCGCTGCAACCAAAGATAAAGGTCAGAAGGCCCGTATTCAGATGTCCATTACCAATCTTGAATATTGTCAGATCACTGTGGCTCTTTATGATCGTGCCATAAAGGTAGTCACGACCTCAAAGCCTGATGTAAAAGTTGCCGCTGAAGCGTTGAAACTTATTGCCAAACGCAAAGAATATTTCAAGAAAATGCGTGCCCTGCCTTCCAATTCCCCTGCGGATACTCTGAAAACGGAACGGAATTTCCGTATTCCTTTTGATGCCAATGTGTTCTCTTTTATGATGGCTGCCAATGCCCGCAAGAGCGGCAGCACCACCCGCATCAACAGTGCTCCTGTTGTTGACGGAAAACTTGATGAAGCTCTCTGGAAAAAGATCAAACCTCTGCGGATCCACTTTGCCAAAGACAACGGCGATATTTTCAAAGTCGGAGCTGATCTTTATCTTGCCCGGTATAAGGGAGACTTCTATCTGGGCATCCGCTGCGAAGAGCCTTTGATGGACAAGATCCAGGATTCCGGTCGCCGTCCCGATTCCAGGGTGTGGAACGAAAACTGCCTCGACCTTTTCTTTGCTCCTGCGGGACAGAAGGGCGTTTACCAGCTGGCTTTCAACTCTCTGGGAACTGTCAGAACTTTCCGCAAAGATACGAAAGATGGAGTCTGGAACCCCAAAGCTGTGGTCAAGACTTTCCGCGGCAAGGATTTCTGGAGTGCCGAGGTGAAATTGCCCATTTCTTCAATGACCGATGTCAAAGACTTTGCCGGTGATATCTGGGGAATGAATTTCTGCCGGGTCCGCCGTACTGTTCAGCCCAGCGAATACAGTTGCTGGAGCCCCACTTTCGGGGATTTCAACAGGCCTGAACGTTTTGGAAGAGTCATTATCAAGTAAACTCCAAATAGAAAGGAAAAAAATATGAAAAAAGCATTTTTGTTTCTCTCTGCCGCAGCAGCTCTGCCTTTTGCACACGCTGCTGAACTCAAATACAGCCTCAATGCTGATACAATGAAAGCTCCCGCCGGAGTGAAAAGCATTTCTTCCTCTATCCGTCTGGTTCCCGGTAAATTCGGCAAAGGTATGCTGATCGAACGCCGTACGATCAACGATTTCAAGCCTTCTGCAGTTATTCTGGGGGATGGTGTGAAATTGAGCGGCAAAAACAATACCCTTGTTATGCCCGCTGACTCTATGGCAGCTCTGCCTTTGACGGCGGTCCGTCCCAAAATTCCCTGTACTCTTTCATTCCGCTACCGGGGCGAAGGCAAGATCACTGTGACTTTCAATGGTGAAACCGTTGGCACGTTCCAGGCTGGTAAAGAGTATAAAAAAGCTGAGATCGTCGTTGTTCCTGCTGAGGACAGCGGCTCTGTAAAGATCCGCACCGACAAGGCGGCGGAACTTACTGAAGTGATGTTTGACAAGAACATCGGTTATGCCAATACCTACCATACGCCCGGACCTATGCGTACTGTGGATGTGATTACTGTCAATCCCGCTGTGTACAATCCCAAGGCCGGGGCCATCAGCTGCTGGATCAAGGCACCCTGGCTTAAAAAGAGTGCCAAGTATGCCACTGCCAACGTTTTGCTGAGAGCCCGCAATAAACAGGGGAGCGATGCTCAGGGGGTCTATATTTCCAACTGGTCAAACGATCTTTACCTTATTTATTATGGAGCTGACAAAAAAATGTGTTCCACAGCACTTAAAATGCACGAACTCCCTGAGTCAAAAGACGGCTGGTATCATTTTGTTTTCAACTGGAATGCAGAAGGAAACAATATGGTTCTCAGCACCATTGTCAACGGAGAAAAGGTTTTTGCCTCCAAGAGACTTTGCAAAGTTTCCGTACCTGCCAAAGAGTTTACAATCGGTTATGTCAACGGCGGTTATCTGAATGGCGTGCTGGATGATTTCGGTGTCTTTGCCGCACCTTTGAGCAAGGAAGAAGCCAAAAAGATTTTTGATTCAAAAGTTCCTTTGAGCCAGCTTTTTGCAAAATAAAAACATTGTCCCAAATGGTTGAATCTAAGGGAAAAACTATGAAAAAGCGTTTCACTTTGATAGAACTTCTTGTAAGCAAAACTTATCAAATATGTATTAATGTTTTGCGAAAAATTGGTGCTTGCCTTAATATTTGCCATTGCAATTCTGCCAAATGCGGGATTGTCGATTTTGCAAATGCCAAAACGGCGATCCATCAAAAGTTTTTGGCAAGGAAGGATGGGGCCCGGGGAAGGAAGGGAGAAACTTTTTTCAAAAAGGGTTCCCTTCAATACCCGCCTCCTTTCACCTTGATAGAACTTCTCGTGAAAAGATCCCATCTCTGCTGTGATCGTGTTTATGGCAAAGAAGAAGGTTTTTCACCTGCCTATAGGCAGGTGAAGCTGTACAGCTTCACCTTAATAGAGCTTCTTGTTGTGATAGCCATTATCGCTATTCTGGCAGCAATGCTTCTTCCTGCTTTGCAGCAGGCACGGGCAAGAGCCCAATCAACCTATTGCCAGAACAATCTTATGGAATTGAATAAGATCCTTTTTGCTTATGTCGACGATAATCAGGGCTTTGCTCCCACGGGCTATTACACTTCCAACTATCTTTTTACCAGTGATGCTGTCGGTACCGGTACGCTGACTGCCTACATTCCTTATAAAAGGGACGGCGGGGAAAAAGTATTGCCGGCTCTTTCGATCTGTCCCAAAGGCCGCCGGGATACGCGTGTGCCTTTGAACAGTCCTGTTACCAAGGACGGCAACCCCAATTTCAGTTATGGAATGAATGCTTATACAAGTACAAGAGTGCAGTCAAGGACGCACTTTCAAAAATTCACTGACGGCAAACATCACAGTCAGCGAATGAGCTGGGCCGAGATCGGCGGTCCCTGGCAGCGGGGAGCCGCTCCCCAAGAAGGTACTGTTCTTGGCGGCGGCGGTGTGGGAAACAACCGTTTTATCGCTTACCGCCACCCTGATTACAAGACCACTAATGTGGCTTATGCCGACGGCCACGTTGCCCCTCTGAATGCCGGAAAACTTATTATCACCCTTGAAGGGTGGGACGGTTACAAGAAGTATGATATATATTTCTTTTTCCGGGACAATTATCCGTAAGTTGTATTTTTTCAACATAAAAAAGCCGGACTCAAGCACATTCAAATGTTTGAGTCCGTTTTTTTCATTGCTTCAGCGCAAAAAAACTACCGGCAGAGCCGGTATGTTGCCGGACAGCTTCAGCTTTAAGTCTTTAAAAAAGTAAACTCCATGCTATGTTATGCAAGGTTCGCCAACCGCATATACACAAACAAGGAGTT
>JAZUPO010000099.1:0-11645 GCA_045605205.1 Victivallaceae bacterium | reverse complement strand
CCCTTTGGGGCAACAAGTAAATAATTGCCCCTGAATTTCCCCTCCCCCATATCGGAAACAGAGCAAACGAAAAAAAGATCTTTTCCAGAAGCCGGAAATAAAGTAAAAAAAAGACTCCGGAACGTCACGGCTCCGGAGAATGAACAAAAAAATCTTTTTAATTGCGTTCCTTACTGAGGATTCTCAGAATATTTGACGACAGGAAGTTTTCTACCCATATCAAAGTTTATCAGCGGCATCCAGGGCAGATATGATTTCGGATTGTAGTTCAGCAGACCGATTTGAAACGCCGCCCCGTAGCGGCCGTTATTCAACAAGCCGATTTGCACTTTATCAGTATCATTCAATATGCCTATAAAAACGGAGTCTGCAATATTTATTCCGCAAAACTGCATAAGTTCCGTGTGTTTTTCTATTATCCTGCCCGCCCAGATATGATTCAATATACCGATTTGTACGCCGTAACACCTTTTTGTATAATTTTCAAATCCGACAGAAATACCGTAGTTATTGTCAGTTGCCGTTCCCATTGGGAATGGATTAAGCTGAAGTCCGTAATTATTCTGCAAATGGGTCGCAACCAAAGCAAGAGAAAGAATTGAAGATTTCTGCTGTACCAGTATGAGTCCCAGGGCCAGAAACGTATTGGAACTTTCATCAACCAGCTTTCTGCTCTCAATCAGTCCGGCATCAACTTGCAGCGGAGCAAATCCCCAGCCGGAAATAAGACCTTTGTCATTGAAGTCGCCTGCAACGGCAACGGATAAAAACAGGATCGTCCACAATATCGGAAAAAGTTTTTTCATTTTCATCTTTCTTTCCACAGGTTATACGGCCTTAGTTGAACAGCACTGATCCGCCTTCTGCAGCCGGAATGAGATATAAATTACTGCTCTTTTTCTGTTTTGTCAAGAGAAAAGATGAATTTTTCCTGTCTGTAAATCATACATCCTGCCTTTTTCTGCTTTCAGTGAAGTGCTTTTTCAGAAAGAAATCATAAAATCCGGGGAAAGGTAACTGCAAAAATATTCTTTTTTCTTGTAAAATGTTCTTTTTTGTGCTAAATTATGAAGTTGTATGTATGAATCAAAGAAATGGCAATTTCAGGAAATATATTGATATGAAAATAGCTGTCTGCATCAAACAGGTTCCCGGCACCACTGCCGTTGAGGTGGATCCGGTGACCGGAACCTTGAAAAGAGATGGTGTTGAATCAAAACTCAACCCGTGCGACCTTTACGCCCTTGAAACGGGATTGCGACTCAAGGAATCCTGCAATGCTCATCTGACTGCCGTCACAATGGGCCCGGCTCAGGCAGAAACCATCCTCAGAGAGGCATTTATGATGGGAGTTGACGAAGCGATCCTTGTCTCTGACAGAAAATTCGGCGGTTCAGACGTTTTAAGTACCAGCTATACTCTGGCACAGGCATTGGAGTGCAGCGGTCCTTTTGATTTGATTATCTGCGGCAGGCAAACCACAGACGGCGACACGGCTCAAGTGGGTTCAGAACTTGCCGAACTGCTGCAAATCCCTCACGCAGCCAATATTACAGAGATCCATTCAGCCGATGCTGCTTCCATTTCTGCAACCACACTTCTGCCGGGGAGTCTTATGAAAATCACAATGGAACTGCCTGCTTTGATCGCTGTAGATGAATCCATTGCCGAGCCCCGTCTCCCCTCTTACAAGTTGAAACTTGCCACTGCCGACCGTACTGTCAAAGTGCTTTCTCTTGCTGATTTTTCAGATAAAGACGAAACTCACTACGGACAAAGCGGTTCTCCGACCAGAGTGGTACGGGTATTTCCCCCTGAGCACGATATCATTCAGGAACGCTGGGAAGGAAATGCTGCTGAAAATGCCGCAAAGTTGGCAGAGTTCCTTGAAAGCAATAAATTTCTTCAAATTGCGAGGTGATTTTCTATGAGCAAGATCATCATTCATCAGGAAAAAGCTCTTAAAAGTGACTTGTCACTCCTCGCTGCCGTGTGTCCTTTCAATGCTATTGAATCAGGAACCGCAGGACTTTCTATCAATGCCGGGTGCAAGATGTGCCGTCTGTGTACCAAACGCTTTCCGGAAATTTTTGAATTTCAGGAATCCCAAGCCCCCCGCATCGACAAATCTCAATGGCAGGGGATCTCCGTCGCCGCAGAATTGACAGAAAAAAATGAACTTCACCCCGTCTCTCTTGAACTTCTGGGTAAAGCACGGGAACTTGCGGCCAAAGTAAATCAGAAAGTTCTCGTCTTTGTGGCGGGAAGCGATGTGGAAAAAGCGGCAGACAAACTGATCGCCTATGGTGCAGAGGAAGTTGTCATTTATGACTCCCCTGAATTAAAATATTTCCGGGCAGAACCCTTTACTGCCGCTCTTGAGGATTTTATTGAGCACTATCATCCCGCTGTCGTACTGGTAGGCGGCACTTCCGTGGGACGTCAGTTTGCCCCCCGGGCGGCAGCCAGATTCAGAACCGGTCTTACTGCAGACTGTACCGTGCTGGACATCAAACCTGACACAGACCTTGAACAGATCCGTCCCGCTTTCGGCGGCAATATAATGGCCCATATCAATACCCCAAACCACCGTCCCCAGTTTGCCACAGTGCGGTGCAAGATCTTCCCCTTCCCTGAAAAAGTGCTCACTCCTTCAGGAAGTAAAACATTCAGACACCTGACGCCTCAGCAGTTGAGTTCAAAAGTGACTGTCAACTCTGTTGAGCCCCTTCCCGAAGAAGAAGGCATTGAAGATGCCCAGGTCATTGTCGCCGCCGGAAAGGGAATAAAACGTCAGGAAGATCTCAAGATGGTCTATGACCTTGCCCAAGCCCTCAACGGAAAAGTGGCCGGCACCAGGTGTGTTATTGAAGCCGGTTGGCTCGATCACAAGAAACAAATCGGACTTTCCGGCAGAACAGTCGCTCCGAAACTCATTATCTGCTGCGGCATTTCAGGCTCCGTCCAGTTTGCTGCCGGTATGAAAGGAGCTGAAAAAATCATCGCCATCAACAACGATCCCGATGCCGCCATTTTCAAGATCGCCCATATCGGTATCGTCGGAGATATTTATGAAGTGATCCCCGCACTCCTGAAAGAAATCGCCAATAAAGGAGCTCTCAGATGACCAACTTTACCAAACTTGCCCCTTCTCATATTGCCGAACTGAAAAAACTCGCCTCAGAAGTCATCACCGGTTCCAATATCCACGAAGACTATTTTCACGATGAACTTGCCGGTGCCTCTCATCCCCCCGAAGCAGTTGTGCGTCCCCGTTCCACTGCAGAAGTTTCTGCGGTGATGAAATATGCTTACGACAACAACATCCCCGTTACCCCCAGAGGACAGGGCACCGGACTGGTCGGCGGTTCCGTCTCGCTTTACGGCGGTATTATGCTCGATATGACCGCAATGAATAAGATCCTTGAGATCGACCGGGAAAACCTGACGATGACCGTTGAACCGGGTGTTCTGCTTATGGAAATCCCCCCGGCCATTCAATCTATGGGGCTTTTTTACCCCCCGGACCCCGGCGAAAAAAGTGCCTCCATCGGCGGCAATATCAGTACCAATGCCGCCGGTATGCGTGCGGTCAAATACGGTGTGACCCGTGATTATGTCCGGGGGCTTGAAGTTGTCCTGGCTGACGGCAGAATTATGGAATTGGGGGGCAAGATCGCCAAAAACAGTTCCGGATACAATCTTTTGCAGCTGATCGTCGGTTCAGAAGGCACATTGGCCGTCGTGACCAAAGCCATTCTCAAACTGATCCCCCTGCCCCCCAAAAGCATCACCCTTCTTGTGCCTTTTCCCTCTCTTGCCCAGGCTATCGGGACAGTTCCGGCCATTGTAAAATCCCGGACGACGCCCACGGCGGTGGAATTTATGGAACGTGCCGTCATTCTTGCTGCGGAAGAGTTCCTCGGACGTTCTTTCCCTGACAAAAGTGCCGATGCGTATCTGCTTTTGACATTTGACGGAAATTCAACAGAAGAAATTGAAAAATCCTACGACGAAGCCGCCCGTATCTGTCTTGACAACGGGGCTTTGGATGTTTTTATTTCCAACACGCCGGAACGCAATGAAGCGATTTGGAAAGCCCGGGGTGCATTCCTTGAAGCCATCAAAAGCTCCACCACAGAAATGGATGAATGTGATGTCGTCGTGCCCCGGAAACTTATTGCAGAATTCATCACCTTCTCTGCCGCATTGGAAGAACGTTTCGGTGTCCGTATCCGCAGTTTCGGCCACGCCGGAGATGGCAATTTGCACATCTATATCCTCAGAGATGATCTGCCTCAGGAAAAATGGGAATCAACACTGCAAAGTGTCTTTGATGCCCTTTATGCCAAAGCAAGTTCCATCGGAGGCGAAGTCTCCGGAGAACACGGTATCGGTTATGTCAAACGTCCTTTCCTCAAAGAATCCCGGGGCAGCGATCAGCTGGAACTGATGGCAGCCGTCAAACAGGCCTTTGACCCCAAAGGGATCCTGAATCCCGGAAAAGTATTTTAAGTCCAAAGGAAAAAGTTATGGCTGAAATAAAAGTTCCCTGCGGCAAAACATTTCTCACTACCGATATCCCTGATGAAGAACTGACCGGGATTTACCACGCAAATCTCCCGGCCCCCTGTGCTGATGAAGCTGCCGAAGTAGCCCGGGCTATGGCAGAACCGGTCAATTCTCCGCCTCTTTGCGAACTTGCAAAAGAAAAAAGAGACGCCGTTATCATTATAGGCGACCATACAAGACCGGTTCCCAGCCGCGTTATTCTGCCTCAAATGCTTTCGGAACTGCGGAAATATAATCCTGCCATTGATATTACGCTTTTGGTAGCAACAGGATTCCACCGGCTGACCACTGAAGCAGAACTCCGCAGTAAAGTCGGCGATGAGATTTTTGAAAAAGAAAAGATCGTTGTCCACAATTCATCTGCCCCGGATTTTCTTACAAAAATCGGTACTTTGCCCTCGGGGGGCGAATTGATCATCAATAAACTTGCCGCCGAAACAGAACTTCTGGTCTCTGAAGGCTTTATTGAGCCTCACTTCTTTGCCGGATTTTCCGGAGGCCGGAAAAGTGTTCTGCCCGGTATTGCCGCAAGAGAAACGGTCCTTGCCAATCATTGTGCCGAATTTATCGCTCATCCGCGAGCCAGAACGGGCAGTATTCCCGGCAATCCCATTCACGAAGATATGCTCTTTGCCGCAAAAAAAGCAAAACTTGCTTTCATCGTCAATGTGGTCATCGATCAGCAGAAAAAAATCGTCAAAGCCTTTGCCGGAGAAGTTGAAGCAGCTCACGCCGCCGGATGTGCCTTTTTGAAAGATCTGGCTGAAATAAGTGTTCCGGAATCCGACATTGTCATCACAAGCAACGGCGGTTATCCTCTGGATCAGAATTTATATCAATCGGTAAAAGGAATGACCGCAGGCGAAGCCGCTGTCCGCCAAGGGGGTGTCATCATCATTTGTGCCGCCTGTAACGACGGTCACGGCGGGGAATCTTTCAGAAAAACCCTTGCCGAAGCCCCCTCCCCTCAGGCTGTCCTTGACAGGATTGCAGCAGTGCCCCGGAATAAAACCCTTCCCGATCAGTGGGAATCACAAATTCTGGCCCGCGTCCTGACCAAAGCTGCAGTTATTCTTGTTTCACCTGTCATTGATCCGGAATTGCCCTTGTCTATGCATCTGCATCACGCATTTTCCTTATCTGAAGCTCTGACCAAAGCGAAAGAGCTTTCAGATAAGGGGCATTTGCGTATATCGGTCATTCCCGATGGTGTTTCTGTAATCGTTTCCAATCAACCATAAAATATAAGGAAAAAAATGGACTGGTTTGTTCAAATTATGTTGGGTATTCTCGGCGGCGTTATGCTTTATTACGGAGCTGAGTTTCTCGTCAAAGGCGGTGTTTCCATTGCCCTGAAATTCAAGATCACCCCTCTGGTCATCGGCTTGACGTTGGTCGCCTTTGCCACCAGTGCTCCTGAACTTGCCGTAAGCATCAGTGCTTCACTCAAAGGTTCGGGTGATGTGGCAATGGGTAATGTGGTGGGTTCCAATATCTGCAACATTGCTCTCATTCTCGGGCTTTCCGCTCTTATTGCGCCGCTGCCGGTCAACAAGAAACTGCTGAAACTGGATATTCCCCTTATGTTCGTTGCCTCTCTGCTGCTGACCGGATGTTTTCTTCTCAACCACGGCGTCAACCGCTGGCAGGGGTTGATCTTCTTTCTGGGGATCCTCTC
This sequence comes from Victivallaceae bacterium, assembly GCA_045605205.1. Taxonomy (GTDB): domain Bacteria; phylum Verrucomicrobiota; class Lentisphaeria; order Victivallales; family Victivallaceae; genus UBA1784. Next base: position 5,395 of record JAZUPO010000099.1, on the reverse strand, counting down.
CTATACCGTCTGGTCGATTTATGCCTCCCGGAAAGAAGGGGTTTCTGAAGATGACGGCGGAGATGAAGTTGAAATCAAAGAGATCAACACCTGGCTTTCTGTGGCATTGGTAGTGGGCGGCTTGCTCATTCTGGTCTTTGGAGCCCGCTTCTTTGTGGGAAGTGCAGAATTTATTGCACTCAATTTGGGCGTTCCCAAAGCGATCGTCGGTTTGACCGTTGTCGCATTCGGCACCAGTTTGCCTGAACTGGCCACCTCTATTGTGGCTGCTCTCAAGAAAGAACAGGATATTGCTATCGGTAATGTGGTGGGTTCAAACATTTTCAACATCCTGTGCATTATGGGTATTTCACCTATGATCAAACCCATTGCTGCCCAAGGGATTTCTCTCTATGACTTCGGGGTTATGCTCGTCATTGCCGCATTGCTCTGGGGTATGATGATCTGCTGCAAAAAAATCGGACGGCCCGCAGGCCTGGTTTTACTGATCGCCAACTTTGCCTATGTCGGCTGGCTGATTGCTCAGACTGTCAAATAATATTTTCCCGGTTTGACGCTCCTTTTCCCGAAACGACAAGGGAAAGGGAGCGTTTTTTATGCGAGTGTTTCAGAAAAAAATTTGACTTGTTTCCCCCGATATGCTATATTAAATACCAAGGTTTTACAGGATATTGAGGGAATTTTTATGCTTCAGCAGTTCATCACGCCCGCCAAAGGCATATTTTTTGCAGGAGAAAGCATAACCATTGAACTCAGGAATATTCCGAACCTTCCGGGGAGGGCCTTTTTCAGAAGCAATCTGCCGGGAGTCAAACAGCACCGCCGGGAGATCATCTCGCATTACACTTACGGAACAGCCATTCAGGATCTGGACTGGTGTGATATTGAGATCCCCGGTTCCGGCAGTAAGCGGACTCTTACCCTGCCCCTGACTGATGTGGGTATTTTTGAAGGTAAATGCTGTTTTATTCCTGAAGGTCCCTCACAAATCATCTGGGTTTCCGGGGATAATATACGCTTCAAGGTGCTGCCTGCCGAAAGTATCGCCGGCAATACGGTTTATTCTGCTTTTGTCCGCCAATTCGGACGCAATCTCTATAAGCCTTTCAGTGACCGGGATCCGGAAGAAATTTCCACTCTGGAACAGAACGCCTACACAGTACTGCCGCCTTCCGGGACATTCCGTCAATTGATCCGGCACCTGGATCATATTTTCGACACGCTCAACTGCCGCATACTTCAGCTTTTACCCATTCACCCTGTGCCCGCTCAATACGGACAAATGGGCCGCTTCGGCAGTCCTTTTGCCCCATTGGATTACTTTGCAGTTGAACCTTCTCTTGCTGAATTTGATACACGTGCCACCCCGATGGAACAGTTTGAAGAACTGGTCGATGCGGTCCACGGCAAAGAGGGGAAAATTTTTCTTGATATTCCGGTCAATCATACCGGTTGGGCCTCAAAACTCCAACAGCAGCACCCGGAATACTTTGTCAGAACTGCCGATCACACCTTTGAAAGCCCCGGAGCCTGGGGGATCGTCTGGGCGGATCTGTGCAAACTGGATTATGATCGCAAAGAAGTGGCTCAAACAATGGCGGAAGTCTTTCTTTTCTGGTGTGCCAGAGGAGTTGACGGATTCCGTTGCGATGCGGGGTATATGGTTCCGGAAAAGGCCTGGGACTACATTGCAGCCAAAGTCCGTTCAGCCTATCCGGATACGATTTTTCTGCTTGAAGGACTGGGGGGACCTCAGGAGGTGCAGAACCGGCTTTTGCAGCACTCCGGCCTGGACTGGGCCTATTCTGAAATGTTTCAGAATTATTCCCGTTCCGGGATGGAATATTGTCTGCAGTATATGCTGAACAGTGCTCAGTCAGCAGGAACTCTCATCAGTTTTTCGGAAACTCACGACAACAACCGTCTGGCAGATTCCGGAAAAATTTTTTCAAAATTCCGTTTCCTTGCCTGTGCGTTGCTGTCGGTAAACGGAGCTTTCGGATTTGCCAACGGAGCTGAATTTTTTGCCAGAGAAAAGATAGATGTCCACAAAGATTCTGCTCTCAACTTTGGAGCACAGGATAATCTCTGTCCCCTCACCGGAACGCTCAATCGCCTGTTGAGCTCTCATCCGGCCTTTACCGGGAATTCAAAAATCAGTTCAGTCACATTGAATCCCGGGGAAGGTATGGCTCTGCTGCGCAGTGCTTGTGACAACTCATCCCGGGTGCTCATATTGCTGAATCCGGATTGCAGTAACGCCTCTTTTGTGCAGTTTCCCGGAAGTTTTCCTGATTCCGGCAAAGATCTTCTGACGGGACAATCCCTTTCCTTTGTCCGCGACAAAGAGACTCTTGGAATGACTCTTGCCCCCGGCAGCGGTTTTGCCGTGGCCCTTGATCCTTTTGAATGGCCCGCCATTTCCCCGGCAACGCTCCAGCAGATCAAACTTATGGAAAAAAGAGCCTTCCTCGCCCTGAAGGGGTGGAAAAATGAACAACTGCCAGTTACCTCTTTTGCAGATTCTCCGGAACAGTTTGTCAGTGAAATTTCTTCTATGGACCCGCCCCCTTTGACCACCTGGGAAGGTCCCCGGGATTTCAAACGGATAGTGCCAATTCCTGCGGGAGATTTACTGCTGGTCAGAAATCCCCATCCTTTCCGGTGCAGAATCTTTGAAGAAGGCAGCGGTTTTATCAAAGGCGTCCCTTTGAAAGACGGTTCTTTTGCCGCATTGCTCACTCTTGAAAAAAACAGCTCATCCCACCGTCTGCACAAAGAGTTGTTCTTTGAATCTTTTGAACCCGGTAAATGTATCAAAAGAAAGGCTCTGCTCTGCCACTTGCCTGAATATGAAAGATTTGCTTTCCGCCGGGAATATTCTCAAGAGGAAATCAGACGCTTTTCCATTGAAGCTTTTGGATCCAATGACAACAGTTCCTATACACTTTTTCCTGCTGCGTTAGGTGATTTTCCCAGCAAATACTCAGCCTTACTTGCTGTGAACAATGCTTCTGATATGCCTTTTGACCGGTATTGTCTCTTTACCGGACTTCATATCTATCTTGTAGTCGAAGGCTATTCCCGCAAAGTGGATATCAATTCTCTTGAATCTTTCGCCTCACCCGCCCCCAACCGGGGCGATTGGAAATTCCGTATTCCCGCCGGACAGGGCCGGAGTATGTGCCTTGAGCTCCGTATGCGTTTCCCCTTTTCCGGAGATGCAGTTGAACTTGAATTTTTCCGTCCTGTTCGATCCGGAGTTCCTGACACAACTCCTGCGGCACTCATATTGCGGCCCGAAGTGGAAGACCGGATCAATCATCACGTCACCCGGGCTTGCGACGGCCCTGAATGGCAATTCCCGGCAGCAGTTCAGGATTATGCCCAAGGCTTCACCTTTGCTCCCGGAGAAAGAAAATTAGATCTTTCGATCAGCAAAGGCTCCTGGCACCCTGAACGTGAATGGCATTACAGGTGCGATCTGCCTGCTGAACGCTATTACGGTCTGGAAGACAAGACCGACCGGTACAGTCCCGGGTATTTTCATATCCCGCTGCAGGAAAATGAACGGTTCACTCTGACAGCTTGTGCCGGAGAAAAAGAGAAATGTGTGTGGGATGAAACAGAAAAAAACACTACGGATCCGCTTCTTGCTGCAATGCGGCGCTTTGTGGTCAAAAGGGGGAATTTAAGTACGGTTATCGCAGGATACCCCTGGTTTCTGGACTGGGGGAGAGATACGCTCATTGCCCTGCGGGGCTTGCTCAAAGCCCCGGAATTCCACCATCAGTGTGCAGAAATACTCCGGGCCTTTGCCTCTTTTGAAGACAGAGGCACGATCCCCAATGTCCTTTCAGGCAGCAATACTTCAAACCGTGATACAAGTGATGCCCCTTTGTACCTGATTCTGGGCGTCAGAGACTACATTGCCGAAACCAAAGACACTTCCATTCTTGAGACGCTGTGCGGTACCCGGAAACTCAAAGAGATCGTTGATTCCATTGTTTCCCACTACATTTCAGGCACCCCCAACGGCATAAAGCAGGATCCGGCAAGCGGCCTGATCTTCAGTCCCTCCCACTTCACCTGGATGGACACCAATTTCCCTGCCGGAACCCCACGGGAAGGCTATCCCGTTGAGATCCAGGCTCTCTGGTATGCGGTTTTGAAATTTGTCAAACGCGACGATATGGCAGAACAAGTGCAAAACGCCATTGAAAAATATTTTTTCACTACCTTTGAAGGCGTTTCCGACTGTCTCCACGCCCCCCGTCATACTCCTGCGGCCCAAGCAGTTGCCGATGACCATATCCGTTCAAATGCGTTGCTCCTCATTACGATGGGAGCTGTCCGGAAAAAAGATTTGTGCAACAGGATATTGCAAAGCTGTGCCGGACTTCTTGTCCCGGGAGCCATACGGACACTGGCCGACCGGAAAGTGAAATATCATCTGCCGGTACAATATGACGGACGGCTTCTCAACGATCCGGAAAATCCTTACTGCGGGCATTATGCGGGGCCTGAAAACGATTCAAGAAAAGTCGCTTACCACAATGGGACCGCCTGGTGCTGGCCTTTCCCTGCATACTGTGAAGCACTCTGCATTTGCGGTGGAGCAGCAGAGAAAAAACGTGCCTTGAGTCTTCTTTTGTCAGGGGCGGAATATCTTGAAAGAACGATCCCCGGCCAGCTGTCAGAAGTGGCTGACGGAGATGCCCCCCACGCCCCCGGAGGATGCCCCGCCCAGGCGTGGAGCGTAACTGAGCTTTTCAGAGTCCGGGAAATCCTGCAAAATATGTGAATGCTCTTGAAAAAAGAGCCAAGTTGGGTTATATTATATAAATAATATTTATAATTCAACAAAAGGGGGTGTTTTACGCACCTTCCGGGAACAAAGATCGTAAATCTATGGCTGAACTCAGTTTAATCAGAAATTTTTGTATCATTGCCCATATTGACCACGGCAAATCAACGCTGGCTGACCGTCTGCTGGAAATCACCGGCACTGTGGCCCCCCGTGATCTTCAGGATCAGCTTCTGGACGGTATGGACTTGGAGCGTGAACGGGGAATCACCATCAAATCCCACCCGGTCAGAATGAAATATGATCCGGGCGACGGAAAAACCTATGAACTCAATCTTATCGACACTCCCGGACACGTGGACTTTTCTTATGAAGTTTCCCGTTCACTGGGTGCTTGTGAAGGAGCGATATTGCTTATTGATGCGACCCAGGGAGTCCAGGCTCAAACCGTTGCCAATGTGGAACTTGCTTTCAAGCAGAATCTTCACGTTATCCCTGTCATCAATAAGATCGATCTGCCCGCCTCCAATCTGGAGCTTTGCTACGAGCAGATGGAAGAGATCCTCGCATTGCCCCGTGAAGAAGCCC
>JAZUPO010000098.1:0-3565 GCA_045605205.1 Victivallaceae bacterium | reverse complement strand
AAGCGTTACTGAAAAAGGTTTTCCGGCTTCGTTGAACTACGCCGTGACAAGGGGAAAAGGGAACTTCAGTTTTCGATTCTCGCAGCTAGTTACAGCTGCGAGTTATTCCGAAGCCGACGTTTCGGCCCGCCCCAACTCCCTTAACCTTTTTACCGACCTTTGTCGGGAACAGCGCTAATTAAAACGGGGGGGCTGGAATCAGCCCCCCGTGTTTTGATGTTTATCAGTCCACCCGGACCAGTTCGATCTCGGGATCCAGCTCTTCACGCAGGATGTGTTCCAAACCGCCTTTGATGGTCATAGCGGCGTGGGGACAGTGTCCGCAGGCACCCCGCAGCCGGAGCTGAACGGTTTTGCCTTCGATAGCGACGATCTCAAGATCGCCGCCGTCGGCCTGAAGATGAACCCGGAGCTCATTGAGCCGGTCAGTGATTTTTTGTGCAAGATCATCCATTTTAATAATCCTTTACAGTAAAGAGTTATTATTTTTCCACCGGCACCACGATACCGCGCATAATCACGTTCTGGCAGAGCATAAAGATCAGGAAGGTGGGAATGGAGGCGATGATCAGAGAAGAATAGATCACAGCCTGGCAACTGGACTGCTGCAGCTGGTACAACCAGGGCATCAGGGTCCACATATTCTGATCCTGACAGATCAGCAGAGCCATCATAAAGTTGCTGTAAGCGTGAGTAAATGCGTTCAGAGCGATAACCGCCAGAATGGGCTTGGAAAGACTCATTGTGATCTGGAGGAAGATACGGGTTTCTGAAGCACCGTCAAGCATAGCACTTTCATAGAGTTCCTTGGGCAGTGAGTCAAAGAATCCTTTGAGCAGGAAGATGGAATAACCGTTGGCCAGACCGGGCAGAACCAGAGCACCAAAGGTGTTGAGCAGTCCCAATTCACGCATCATAAGGAAGTTGGGGATCTGTGTCACCATCTGGGGGAATGCCATCGTCAGCATCAGGAACAGCAGGATCTTGTAGGTTGAAGGCAGCTGGAAGCGGCTCAGAGCATAAGCTGCCAGGGGGTTGAAGGTCAGAGCACACAAAACAGCCAGGATACAGTAGACAACAGTGTTGAACACACCGCGGCCCTGAAGGGCGATGTAGGCGAACACAGTTTTGAAGTTACGGGTGACGAATTCCCAACGCTGGCGGGATTGGTCAGCCATAATCTTGCCGTAGTGGTATTCCCACTGGGGAGCACCGACGGTTTCAAAACTCTTGTAGTCAGTCCCCAGAGCCTTATTCATAGCGGCAACGGTCTTATATTTTTCTTTCAGGAAGTCCTGGAAAAGGAATTCAACACTGCAGATGTAGATATTCTTAGCGGGAGCTTTGAAAAGCTTTTTGGTTTTGGGATCGACCCAGCCTTTAAGGTATTCACCGTAGTCAGAGATCTGAGCACCGTGATAGGGTGCGGGGATCTCGGTGGGCAGTTTCAGCTCAGCAAAGGATTTGTAGTTGGTACGATAAACTTTGTTGAGAGCGGCGATCGTAGTGTATTTGGTCTTGAGGTAATCCCGGTAGGCTCCGTCAAGAGAAGCATCCACACGGACCCAGAAAAGGTTGAGGATCTCGCGGACATAGAATTCCCAGTCAGCTTTTTCCTGTTTGGTACCGTTGGCAGGGAAACGGCGGCTCAGACGGACATCTTCATAGGATTTGTAGTTGGTCTTGTGAGCCTTGTTGTAGTTGGCAATGTCTTTGGTGTACTGAGGATAGATGAATGAACCCTTGAAATAGCCGCTGACATCAGCATAGATACGGTGGTGTTTGGCCACGGTACTCTTATACATATACCACTCATCATTGTATTTGGTGGTGGGGTTGGGGATCGTCCGGCGGGGAATATAGGGGGATTCGTTGACCACAAGGCTGTTCCAGGTGGCGAATTCGGTGCCTTTGGCATCGTTCATTGCACTCAGATTTCCGTCGAACTCCTCAAAGAGGGTATCTTTGTATCTGCGGAAGTTCTCAGGACGGGTGTTGTTGGACACTGAAGCGTGGCTGTGGCCAAGCATATAGTAGTAGAAGGGGAAATCCTTTCTCAAAAGGAAGTCTTCCCATTCCTTGCAGATATTTGCGGTGGCAGCAAGGTATTTTGCACAGCCTTTGCAATCACCTTTGGGAGTCAGGGCTTTGACCCGCTCCCGGGCTTCGGCGATCTTGTTATCGGGGAGCTTGCCGTCTGCAAGAGCCTCTTTGATACTGTTCAGTTCCACGCAGGATTTGCAGTAGATAGGCAGTTCAAGTTTACGGAAGTCGTGGATCGGTCTGTTGTAAAGGCTCTGAGCCTGCACAACTGCTTCGTTGAAAAGAGAGGCCACCGTCTTGCGGTAATAGGCCGCATCATCCACAAGATAGGAGGGGATGAGTTTGAGTTCAGAAATATCTGTTGAGGACTTTCCTGTACCGGAAATCATCAACCAGAAGGGATAAATCATTGTCAAAGCACCCAGGGTCAGCACCAGATAAATGGACCAGATGAGGCACCGCACTTTCAGGCTCTTACGCCCGATCGTTGAAATAATACTCATTATTTTGGATTCCTTACAATAGGGTTGTTATTTCTTTTCTGAAGCACCGGAGTTCTTGAACTCCACTCTGGAGAGGATCTGCAGCTGATAAACGGTGAAGCCGATCAGAATGAATGCAAGCATCCAGGCAGCAGCCGTTGCAGGTCCGAAACTCAGATAGGTAAAAGCCTTGTACCAGATGTAAAGACCGGCGGTCTCCGTTTTGGTGGCGGCGTCACCGCCGGTCATCACAAGGATGTTACCGGTGGAAGCGTACCAGGAACTGATAAAGGCTCCGACGAAGTTGATAACGATCAGAGCTTTCAGTGTGGGGAACACCACAAAGAGGATCTTGTCGATAAAGGTGGCACCGTCAAGGTCGGCGGCTTCATAGTAGTCTTCAGGAATACCCTTGAGAGCGGCAAGATAGATCAAGCAGCCGGGACCCATACCGGCCCAAACCATCGGGATCACGCAGGATACCATAGCAGTGTTGGGGTTGAACAACCAGCGGTAAGGTTCGCTGTTGGTCTGGAGCAGACGGGGGAAGAACTGAGAGAGGGTCTGACCGATAGATTCCTGTCCGGGGAAGAGCACGGGGAAAGCAAGGGCACTCACGGCTCCGAAAAGGATGAATCCGACGATGATGAAAATGGTCATCACGCCCCACAGACGGTAGAAGGCCAGACGGCGGGCGAACATAAAGCAGATGATCATCAGAATGGCACCGATACCCACGAATCCGAAGGCGGGGATGGTCAGAACGATCTGGTTCAAGGCACCGAATTCAGAGGGTTCGTAGAACTGTTTCCACAAGAGCATCGTCACAAGACCGGAGATCACAGCAGGGAGATAGTAGATCATACGGAAAAGGAGTTTGCCTTTGGGAACTTCCTGAAGCAGGATAGCCAGAATCATAGGAGGCAGGAAGGTCAAGCTGATGACCAGAGTGGAGTAACGGAAAGCGTTCCAGATAGAAGCCCACCAGTAACTGTCAACGATCAGATTACCGAAGTTGTCGACACCGATAAAGGCTGATT